>DATJDO010000461.1:0-4313 GCA_035497375.1 Chitinophagaceae bacterium
CAAAACATGTCAGACCAACATACACACCATATACAACTTGCAGAGGAGTCGATCCAGAAGCAAACCACCACGCTCAACCTGGGGCCAACTCACCCTGCCACACACGGTATCTTTGAGAATGTGCTGGAGATAGACGGCGAAAAGATCCTGAGCGCGACACAAAACCTGGGGTATATTCACCGGGCTTTTGAAAAAATTGCGGAAAGACGTCCTTACGGACAGATTCAACCACTGACAGACAGGCTGAACTATTGCTCTGCCCCGATCAACAATATCGGCTGGCAGCTGACCGTAGAAAAACTGTTGGGTCTTGAAATGCCCAAGCGCGTAGACTACCTGCGTGTGATCCTGATGGAACTGGCGCGGATTGCAGACCACCTGGTTTGTAATTCCGTTATCGGCGTGGATACCGGCGCGCTGACTCCTTTTACTTATGTGTTCCAGATCCGCGAACGGATCTACGAAATATATGAATCCATTTGCGGTGCCCGCCTGACGACCAACATTGGCCGTATCGGCGGATTTGAGCGCAACTTCAACGACGAGACCTGGAGCAAGCTCGACAAGCTGATGGAAGTACTCCCGAAAGCGTTGAACGAATTCGAGACCCTGCTCAACCGCAACCGTATCTTTATGGACCGCTGTATCGGGGCTGGACCCATCAGCGCCGAACGTGCACTGAACTATGGCTTTACCGGCCCTAACCTGCGCGCTACCGGTGTAGACTATGATGTACGCGTGCACACACCGTACAGCTCTTACGAAGATTTCGAATTCGATATCCCGGTAGGTAGTAACGGAGATGTGTACGACCGCTTTATGGTGCGCAATGCCGAAATGTGGCAGAGCATCAGCATCATCAAGCAGGCGCTCGGAAAACTGAAAGACCTGGATCCTTCCATATACCATGCAGATGTGCCGGCCTATTACCTGCCGGAGAAAAAAGAAGTATATACCAAAATGGAAGCCCTGATCTACCACTTTAAAATAGTGATGGGCGAGATCGATATCAAAGCCGGTGAAGTGTACCATGCGGTAGAAGGCGGAAACGGAGAACTGGGTTTTTACCTGATCAGTGACGGAGGAAGGGCACCCTTCCGGCTGCACTTCCGCAGGCCTTGCTTTATTTATTACCAGGCTTACCCCGAAATGATCAAAGACGGATTGCTTAGTGATGCGGTAATTGCCCTGAGTAGCCTGAATGTAATTGCAGGAGAACTGGACGCGTAAACAATACTATAATAAGAAAGGATAAACTCCTGCTTAAATATGATACAATTTTCACAAGATAAAATGACCAAGGTCCACGAGATCATCGCACGCTACCCGGAAGGGAAGCAGAAAAGTGCATTGATCCCGATACTGCACCTGGCGCAGGAAGAGTTTGGCGGCTGGCTGGATGTGCCCGTAATGGATTATGTGGCCGGCATACTGAACATCAAACCAATTGAAGTGTACGAGGTAGCCACTTTCTACACGATGTTCAATATGAATCCGGTAGGGAAATATGTGCTGGAAGTGTGCCAGACCGGTCCCTGCATGCTCTGCGGCAGCGATAAGATCATCAGCCATATCAAGAACAAACTGGGGATTAAAGAAGGAGAGACGACGGCAGACGGATTGTTTACCCTGAAGCCTGCAGAGTGCCTGGGTGCCTGCGGTTATGCGCCGATGATGCAATTGGGTAAGCACTTCAAAGAGCATCTGACCATAGAGAAAGTAGATACACTGCTGGAAGAGCTCAGGGCTGCGGCAGTGAATTAAAATTAAAAAGGTATGACCTTCAGTGAAGTAATGACAGAGCTGGAAAAGCTCGGCACCGAACAAACCCGCAAAACATGGAAGAACCATGGTGCTACAGGTGAGTTCTGGGGTGTGAAGATCGGCGACATGAAGGGCATACAGAAAAAGATAAAGCACAACCACGAGTTGGCATTAGCTCTTTACAATACAGGAAATACAGACGTGATGTACTTCGCCGGCCTGATCTCAGAACCGAAAAAGATGAGCAAAGCGGAGCTGCAACTTTGGGCGGAGAAAGCACCCTGGCATATGATCAGCGAATACACGGTGGCCTGGACGGCAGCAGAAAGCCGCTTCGGGCAGGAACTGGCTATGGAGTGGATCGGCTCAGACAATGAACTGATCGCCAGCGCAGGCTGGAGCACCTATAGCAATTTGCTGGCGTTGAAAAGCGATGAGCAACTGGATCAAAAGGAAATCAAAAGCCTGCTGCAGCAGATCGGCAAGACCATTCACAAGCAAGCCAACAGGGTCCGCAGTACGATGAATGGTTTTGTGATCGCCGTAGGCGCGTATTTTTTACCCCTGGCAGAAGAAGCGAAAAAAACAGCCGCTGCCATCGGTAAAGTGAGTGTGGATATGGGCGGCACCGCGTGCAAAGTACCCGACGCTTTGTCTTATATCGAAAAGGTGGAACAGGCAGGCAAAGCAGGGAAGAAAAAGAAAACAGTGTTTTGCTAAACGATACAGAAAAAAATGGCACACGATCTGAAAATAGAATTGCTCTTGCCCGCTACACCAAAGCAGCTGATGCAGCTATTGACGGATCAGCAGCAGATTGCGATATGGAGCGGTGAAGCGGCGGTGTTTGAAGCAAAAGAGGGGGGGAAAGTCAGCTTGTTCGATGGCTGGATGATTGGTGAGGTGCAAAGCATAACGGACAAAGAGTTGAGCTATACCTGTACCTGCAGCGATTGGCCGGAAGGCACAAATGTATCGCTGGTGTAGTATACACTGAAGCAGGAGGGCGAGCAGACAGCATTTGTGCTGGAGCACAAGGGCCTGCCGGATGAAGATGAAGTGAAAAGTCAGAAAACCGGCTGGCTGGATTTTTTCTGTACACCGCTTGAAGATTACCTGATGGTACGCTTCAATAAAGACTAAGGTGTGCAGATGAGAAGTTCTTTAATAATCGTGTTGTTCTTCCTGCTGGTACAGCAGGCGGCGGCACAGGGAAGAGATACGCTGGGACTGAAGCAGGCTGCGCATAATTTGAATGAGGCATTGACCCATAGAGATGAGCGGGCGCTGAAGCGGCTATTGGATAAAAGGGTCAGTTATGCCCATTCCAACGGTTGGATAGAACGGAAGAAAGAGCTGATCGAAAATTTATTCAACGGGAAGCTTTCCTACGTGGCCATCAAGCCCTGGCAGGAGCAGTTTACCGTGAATGAGCAAAAAGGACTGGTGAAGAGCAAGGCCGAGTATGATGTGTTGATGTCTAAACAATTGCTGCACTTTAAGCTGGATGTGACCCAGCTGTGGCAATGGAAAAAGGGCAAATGGGTATTGATGAGCAGACAGAGTGTGCGCATTGAAGAATATAAAAGTGAACAATAAAAGACATCGTCTTTGAACAGATATTGGGTATGAAACTATTATTAGAAAACGCGCATATTGAGGGTATTCGCTACTACGAAGCCTACCGCAAAAACGGAGGTTACCGTGCTGTAGAGAAAGCGCTGAAAATGACACCGGACGAGCTGGTAGAAGAAGTGAAAAAAAGCGGCCTGCGCGGCCGTGGTGGAGCCGGCTTCCCGACAGGTATGAAGTGGAGTTTCCTTGCAAAACCGGAAGGAGTTCCCCGCCACCTGGTGGTGAATGCCGATGAGTCGGAGCCGGGTACTTTTAAGGACCGTTACCTGATGGAGTTTTTACCGCATCTCTTTATCGAAGGGATGATCGTGTCGTCTTTTGCACTAGGCAGCAATGCTTCTTATGTCTATATCCGCGGCGAATACGCCTGGATACCGGATATTCTCGAGCAGGCGATCGCAGAAGCCAAAGCCAATGGCTGGCTGGGTAAAAACATTCAAGGCTCCGGTTTTGATTGTGAAATTTATGTACACCGTGGTGCCGGTGCGTATATCTGTGGGGAAGAAACAGCGCTGATCGAAAGCCTGGAAGGCAAACGCGGCAACCCGCGTATCAAACCCCCATTCCCCGCGATACAGGGTGTGTGGATGCGCCCTACCGTGGTGAACAATGTAGAAACCATTGCAGCGGTTGTGCCCATCATCAATATGGGTGGTGAAGAATATGGTAAGATCGGCGTTGGCCGTTCTACGGGTACCAAACTGATGTCGGCCTGCGGTAACCTGAAAAGGCCCGGAGTATATGAAATCCCGTTTGATCTTTCTGTAGAAGAATTCATCTTCGGCGACGAGTGGTGCCAGGGTATGGCGAACGGTAAAAAACTGAAAGCCTGTATCCCGGGTGGATCTTCCGTACCGATACTGCCGGCTAACCTCTTGCTGAAAACGGCAAAAGGCGAAACCCGTTATATGAAT
>DATJDO010000462.1:0-3225 GCA_035497375.1 Chitinophagaceae bacterium
CAAGACCAAAAGTATCATACCCTTTGCCGAAACCCTTTGCAGATTTCGAGACATGATCAAAAATTTGAAGAAAAAATGGAAATACCGAAGTAGCCCCCGGACCTAAATGGATACTAGCAGGCCGGGGCTATGGTATTGAAGTCCTTGAAATTGGACAGGTAGTACAGCTTATAACAAAAGCAATGAAAATGACTGGGGTGCAGCTGGTGCACGACAACATCACCCTGCCTGCTGTGCAGTGTAGCCCTGGTGTCCGGTGTATGTTGTACAACAATCATTCCAGGCAAAGATATTCATTATTTACACCCGAATTGTTAAAGTATATGTTCTTGTCCTACTTCAGCCCGAACCGCCCGTACAAAAGACAAATCATGACGGGAATTAGTCAATATGATGACCACGGTTATTTTTTGCAGGAAACAGCTAACATAATTTTGGTTTAATTATGAGCGAATATTCAGCAGCATATGCGGTAAGGGAAAGCGTAAGCAGGTGGCAGTCGGTACTGGCCCAGTTGCGCATTGAGAACATCCGTATGAAATATGAATTGTCCGGGATTATTAAAAAAGACATCGATACCGACTTCCTGGAAAAAGCAGAAAATTTTCAGCAACGTTTCCTCCAGAAAGACCAGTTGATGGATTTACTGCGTTTGGACCTGAATCAGCTGTTGCACCAGCTCGATGACACGGAAAAAGTTCCTCCTTCTTACCTGCAGATACGACAGGATATGGAGAAGCTCATATTGGAGTTCAATATCCTGAGCAACTATTTTCACACCTTTGCCCTGGCCACAGACGCCAATGCCTAATTGTACATCTGTTCCAGCTTCCTGTAGTTGAGGATGCGGATACGGCTGCCCTCCATTGTAATCAGTTTTTCTTCTTTCAGTTCGCTCAGCATACGGATCAGCGATTCCTTCGCTACTCCGGCTATGGCCGCCAGGTTTTCCCGGGACAGGTCTATCATAAAATGATCATCGGCTTTGCTGTTGTACTTCCGGTACAAGGTCACCAGGGTATCGGCGACTTTTTTGCGCAGGGAATTATACGCCAATGCCAACAACTGGTTTTCCTTCTCATCGATATCCTGTGCCAATATACTGATAAACTTGCGCAGAACGGCCGGGTTGCTGCCCAACAGCGCTTCAAACTCCGAACGGGGTATGATCGCCAATTCTGTTTCTTCCAGCGCTTCCGCACTTTCGCGGTAAGGACCGCCTTCCATCAATGGTGTATATCCCAGGAAATCGCCTTCTTTGTACAGTCCTATGATCAGCTCCTTCCCATCCTCATTCCGTTTATAGGTTTTCACTTTACCTTTTTTCAGGTAAAACAAACGTACGGGGTGATTGCCCTCGGTATAGATCAACTGTTTCTTTTTGTATTTGTTCGTACTCCTGTCTGTACTGAGTGCTTCCAGGGATGCACTTCCGGCATGAACCCTGACCAGCTCATCCATACCCTGCAGGCTTGGGGGCAATGATTTCTTCAGGGCATCGGCCTTTCTCAGGCGGATTTCGATGGCCTGCAGCAGCTCTGTGCCATCAAAAGGCTTGGTGATATAGTCATCTGCTCCCATTTCCATGCCTTTGCGTACTTCATTGCGTTCTGAACGTGCTGTCAGGAAAATAAAGGGGACAGATTGCAGTTCTTCATTTTTCTGCACCATATGCAGTACGCCGTACCCATCGAGTACCGGCATCATAATATCGCAGATGATCAGATCCGGTCTGGCCTGCAAGGCCTGCTCCACACCTTGCTTCCCGTCAGCTGCTGTCTGTACAGCATAGCCGGCCAGCTCCAGTATTTCGGCCATGTTTTCCCGGATCTCGGTATTATCTTCAATGAGCAGAATTTTCTTCATAGTGTTACTTTTATTCCTGTGCCCTGCCTGCAAAGCGGATCGTAAATGTGGTTCCTTCATGCAGCACACTGTCACACTGCACTGTACCATTCATCAGCTCGGCGTATTTGCTGACGATATGCAGGCCCAGGCCGGTACCTTGTATATTGGTAGCATTGGTGCCCCGGAAAAAGCGTTCGGCAAGGTGCTGTTGATCTTCGGCCGGAATACCGATGCCCTTGTCCGCTACAGCCACCGTTACCAGGCCCTGTTCCTGCCTGCTGCTCAGGGCGATAAGCCCCGATTCGGATGAAAACTTAATGGCATTGGATAAGAGGTTAATGACCACATGCTTCAGCAGGGATGCGTCCAGTTCTACCTGGGCCTCGCCCTCATGCCGGTACGTAATTTCCTGGCCTTGTTTCAATAAGCCCTTCAGTTCGCTGACGATCTGCTCCAAATGCTGGGGCAGGTCAAACACACTGTAGCGTACCTGAATCCTGCCCTCCTCTATCCGTCCTACAGACAGAAAATCGTTCAGGATATCCGTAAGCATATTTACAGAAGACACAATACGCTGAATGTGCTTTTCCCGTTTGGGCTGCTCTTCTTTTTCGCTGTATTTTGATATCAGGTAGGCCGACGAAAGTACCGTACTCAGTGGTGTACGGAATTCATGCGAAGCCATCGACACAAAACGCGATTTGAGTTCACTCAGTTCTTTTTCTTTTTCCAGCGCTACACGCAGATCTGACTCTACCTGCTTCAGGTTTTGTGTACGGGTCTCGATCTTCTGCTCCAGCTCTTCATTCAGCAACTGTACCGCGGCTTCCGCTTCTTTTCGCTTGGAAATATCGCTTACAAAGGCAATGACAAACTGCCCTGCATCTGTTGTGTATTTGCCCAGGCTCACCTCTACCGGGAATTCCGACCCATCTTTGCGCGCCGCATAGAGGTCCATACCCAGGCCCATCGGCCGGTTTTTCGGATGTTCGTTGTAATGCTGTACATGGCCTTCATGACGTGACCGGAAACGCATCGGGATCAGCTCTTCGATCCGTTTCCCGCTGAGCTCCTGCTCAGTGTACCCAAATTGGCGTAGCAGGAAGGGGTTGGTCAATACAATTTTCCCTGCACCATCAGCCACGAGTATACCCATTGCTGCGTTGCTGAATAAGGCATCAAAACTGATTCCGGTAGGATTACTCATGATAAACAGATCGCGCAAAATTACTTTAAATACTTGTTTATTTCATATTACAACAATCAGAATTCAAAACGATGACCCGGGCAGGCTAAAAAACCACAGGATACGCTAAGGATGACAGACTACCTGTTGCAAGGGAAAAACCCCTTGCTGCCTTTCCGGGCTCAGGTAGG
>DATJDO010000463.1:0-4856 GCA_035497375.1 Chitinophagaceae bacterium
GCTGTCAGCTGCGCAGGATTTTTCGGATTGGTAATCCCGTTTTCAAAGGCCAGGTTATGGTCTTTGAGTACATCTTCGGAGATATCTCCCAGGTTGATATACAGGGAGCCACCGCCGGATGAAGAGCGACTGCCCATAAACGGATCCATGATCCACATCTCGATAAAGCCGACATTGGATTGCTCGAAATCGGTATTGTCGATATAACGGGTAATACCACCCCAGCGTTGCTTTGGATTGAGTAGCCTGCCGGTCAGGGGGTCTATGTTATTGGCATCAAAGTTATATGGGCCCCGTTCTTGCGGATAATAGGAAAGATCGAAGGTCGAAATGGCATTCTGCAAAGTATTCAGTGAGGTTTGCGGAAAAATTTCCTGCAACTGCACCATACGGATATAGTGTTGGTCAGGGTCATTTTTGACATAGGCAGGGATACCTCCGCTCAGCGGATCGATCAATGTAGGCTCGACCATATACCAGGCCAGTTTGGCCCGGTTGTACCCATACGCCAGCGAATCCACTGTAGCTTCAGGGAACAGCAACGAACCGTCCTTACCGCGTGCGCCGGTTGGTGTGGCAGCCAGGTTCCAGCTCTGCACCGGGAATTTCAGATCATAAGAGCTACGGGTGCCCTCGAAGTCGTCGATGTACACCGTACCACCCGGGTCTACCCCATCGATCACTTTGGAGTGCCCGGGAAACAAACCGGCCACCTCACCGGAAGCTGTAATGAAGGAGCTTGCTGTGGTGGAATACAGGGGCAATTTGTCCAGGGCCCTGGTCAGCAACGGGAATTCACTCTGGTAACTGGCATCCAGCCCCAGGTTGGTATTTTTGATCGGGTCTTCACCGATATTGGTTTTTTGCGTAAAGGGCCTTTCCGTCAGGCGCATAAAGGTACCCCCCAGGGTCAGCTTTTCGTTCAGGATATAGTCGAAGCGGGAGCCCATAAAGTTTTGCTGCAAAAACCCGAAGGTTGCATTGTCCTCGTATTGTACGTTGATCGGGATACCGGAATTCAGGATACCGGTGTTCAATATCTTCAGGCGACCCAGACCGTAGTCGATCTGGTAGTCTACATTCTCTATCAGGCGCTGACCTCCGGCTGTTACCTGTACCGATCCCTGGGGAATATTGAATCCCCCCAGCGATATCTCGCTGGAAGTCGCAGACTTGTAACTTCCCCGCATGACGTAGCGGTTGTTCTGCTGCGATTGCAGGGCTACTGTTTTGGTGGAATCATACAGGATCTGATAAGGGTATTTTCTTTGCAGAATAGGATCCGTGCCCAATGCCGGTATCAGGTCAGAGCCAAAGGGCTCCAGTACAGGAAAGATGACCTTTCCCTGCTGGGTATTGATGGTAATCCCTTCCACAAAGTCGAAAACCCCATCGGGGCCGGGGTCATTCTGCTGGTTCAGACGGTCAAGGTTCAGCACGGTCAGCAAGGGAATGCCGGCGGAAACTCCTTCTGGAAGGTATCTTTTTTCCCCCCCGCCGGGATCCTGGTACAGGACGTTGAGGCGGAAATTGTCGCGGGACAAACCGAAGCCGCCCAATGCGTAAATATTTTTCATCATCAGGTCCCAGATCGGCAATTTGGGATTGGCGGTAGTCCCTTTCAGCAATTTCAGGAAGACGATCCGCTGGTTGGTCGTATCGGGAGGAAGGTCTTCTGAGAACTCTCCGACCTGGTATACCCTTCCATTGTACGTATACCGGTAGGCCACACCGATCACATCATCGGGGTTGGCCTGCGTGTTGATGGAGATATAGCCCAACTGGGGATTGAACGAAAACTCTGTAGGGGTCAGCTTGCGTGCTGTTACGGAAGCATAGTCTACAGATTGTACGAGGTTGAGGCTGTTGTTGAGTACGTTCACGTAACCACTCTGCTGGCGTGCACCCGGGTATTGCAGCAAGCGTGAATACAAGTCATTCGCACTGTTATCTGGTAAGCCCAGGGGTACATTACCCGGTATCAGTGATTTGTTGTACGGCTTGTTTTCTCCAAGGTCCATCAAGGCTACGATACTGCGGACGCCGGTTACCGCACCACTGCGGTTGGCAATCCAGACTTCGATCTTATTGATGGTCACCAGTGAATTGATCACGGGGAAAGATTGCAGTGTCTTGTTGTAATTATCGCGGAAATAGTGCCCGAGCAGGAAGTTTTTATTTTCCTCATACCCGTCGGCTTTGATCGTAAACTGCTGAGTCTGGGCGCCTCCTTGCAGGGTAAGACTATTCTGCTTCGATTTTTGCTGCGACAATACAGTGGTGACCCAAAGCCTGCCAAACTGCAATTGTGTTTTGATACCGAACAAAGACTGGCGTCCGCTGAGCAGGGTACTTTTGAGCGGAAAACTGGTATTACCGGCTTCAATCTTCTTGATGATTTCATCTTCCTTCCCCGTGTACTCCACCCGCTGCATGTTCTGGAAGTCGAAAGTAGCCTTGGTATTGTTGCTGATATTCAGCTTCAGCTTATCGCCGATGGTGGCCAGCAGGTTGATGTTCATCTGCAGGTCGAAGTTAAACACCCCGTATTTTTGCTGCCGCTGGGTCAGGGCCGGGTTTTTGATATTCTGCCAGTTGCCCCCCAGGGTGACGTCTACGTTACCTTGCGGTCTGACCTGGATACCGGTACCACCAAAGATGCGGTCAAAGAGTCCTTCCTTGTACATCACCGGCAATTCCGGTTTTTTGTTGAACATGGTCAGCGCATCCATACGTTTGCGCCAGTAATTATTTTCGTCCTGTTCTGCCCTGTACTTCTGGTATTCTTCCTGGGTCATGTATGTAGGGGTGCGGACATACTCGTCCCCTACTTTTTGTATGAAGTAATATTTATTCTCTTTCTCGTCATACTCCACAGTCTTCCGGATATTGCCCGGATCGTTCAGATCCATACCGTCAGGTTTTCCGTCATCAGTGATCGGAAACCGGAGTGAATCTGCTGCCGTGCCCCCCTGTCCATAGCTTTTGCCCATCCAGAGCAACAGGCTCATGGTCATGAGCAGCGTGCAACGGAGCGCATAGCTTACGGTTTTTTGCATTATTCTCGCCTTCAAGTGTCTTAATGTCTTCTGTAGTTGATCTTCTGTTATAGGTTGCGCAGGGCCTGTTTGATCAGTTCCTCAACGGGAAGATCCGTACCTCCGGCCTTTTTGAGCGCGGCTTCTGCTGCGGTTTTGTTAATACCCAGATTCACCAAAGCTATTAACGCATCATTAGCTTTTGTATTGTACGTTTCAGCAGAATTGTTGGGGTTCAAAACAGTTGTTTTTACATTTATTTTTCCCTTAAGTTCAAGAATGATCCGCTGTGCTGTTTTAGCTCCTATCCCTTTCACTTTTTCGAGTACGCCCGTATCCTCCGTCACGATGGCCCGCTCCAGCTCTGCGGGGCTGAGTGAAGACAGGATAATCCTTGCCGTGCCGGCTCCTACTCCGTTGATACTCAGCAATTGCCTGAATGTTGTACGCTCCGCTTCTTCAGCAAAGCCATACAGGGTCCAGGCATCTTCACTCACCTTGACATGGGTGTACAGCCGGCATTCGTCCAGGGCCTGGATCTTGTCATAAGTGCGCAAAGTGATATTGACTTCATAAGCAAGCCCGTTTACATCAAGATAAAGCAATGATGGTGATTTGTAGGTTATTTTTCCCTGCAGGTAAGCGTACATCTTTCAGATTATTGGTATTGAATTGGTTAGGGGTGAGGGCTTCTGCAACTAAAAAGAGCGGCGTACAAAAATACGCCGCTCCGGTAGTTTATTTTTGCATGATTATTCCCACCAGGGATTCGCACGGGATTTAAATTTGTAGAAGAGGCTGATCGATATGGTCGAATAAGCATCCGCCCCGGAATTGTTACCTCTTTTTTCTCCAGCCTTGTGCACTTTATTCGGATCCAGTTCCCAGGATTTGTCGCTCATGGCTGCAGCCACTTTCGCCTGTTGGTCGGTAAGCCCGTTTTCTTTGTACAATTTCGGATCAATGTAGTTCTGACTTACGCCGTCCAGGTAATCGGTGAAAGCCATACGGTACACATATTCGATACCAATGGCCATCTTAGGACTCAGGTCCCATTTTCCGCCAATACCCAACGGCACTGCCATTTGCCAGCGGGAATACGCAGCCGGCATACCAGCGCCTTTGAATCCGTCGCCTTCGATATGCAGGTCATACAGTTTGATATACTGGCCATTGCTGGCGCCGGCCGAGCCGTCTTTAGCAATATATCTTCCTTTAGACACGAAATGGTAACCCGCAATTCCGACCAGCACATAAGGCTGAAAATGCATCTTGGCTGTTCTGCTCAAAGGATTGAACCTCAGGGGGTTTATTTCAAACATCATGCTACCTTCCCAGATATTTGTTTTCACATCCAGGTTACGCTGATAGCGTTGTACCTCGTCACTTTCATATTTCAGCGTCTTGCGGGCCAGGTTTTCATTCATATTGTCGCCGGCAGCTACGGTACCGTAGTTGACTGCGGCCCTGAACACGAAGGAAGGACGGAAGGCATAGCGTACAAATACACCTCCGAAGGCATTTACATAGTCTCCGTAGTTGTCATTTTTGTAGTGCTCAATCGGCGATTTAGTGCCGACATCCCCCCACAGGTCCCCGATCCCGACATTCATGCCCAATGACCATCCTTTGCGTTCTATATAGTCATAGTCCGGTTGTGCTTTTGCCGTCTGGGCTATGGAAAGTGCCAGCAAAGTGATCGAGAGCGTGTTGAGAATTTTGTTCCGCATGTTAGCTTACAAATTTGGGTACAAGATATAAACTTTTACTTTTTGTTAAAAGTTTTAGTAAAAAAAAATGGAAAATATTTTATCCTGA
>DATJDO010000464.1:0-5579 GCA_035497375.1 Chitinophagaceae bacterium
GCAAAGCAGCAGGCGCATTTTTTCTCCCCCGCTTAAGGTGGAGCTGGATTTATGCCAATGCCTGTCTGTAAGTAGAAAATGAGTGAGCCTGCGTTTGACTTCGTGCTCCTCCAAACCTGCAGTATTGAACAACAATGCCTGTTCGTAAACAGAAAGTCCATCGCGGATCAGGCTGTAGTCCTGGTCGATGTAGATGCAGTGCGCCGCTGAACGGTACAACTCACCCGAAACGGGTTGTAGCTGCCCGAGGATCAATTTGATCAGGGTTGTTTTTCCCATGCCGTTACCTCCTTTCAGGGCAATGCGGTCACCACTGAAGATTTGCAGGTTCAGGGCTTTGCTCCACAGCATGTGCTCCCGGTAGCTAAAGTTGATCTGCCGGGCATCAATCAGTAGTTTTCCCTGGTGCATGCCGGAGTGGTCAAAGCCCATTTTTATTTTGTCTTTTTCTGGTAATTCTTTTCTGAGCGCTTGCAGTTCTCCGGCCATTTTAGTTGTTTTCTCTGCGTGTACTTCTTTTGTCTTAGCTGTACTTTTTTCAGCATTATTACGCAGTGTATTCATGGATATCGTCGGCAGGCCTGCCTTTTCCTGTTTTTTTTGTCCGCGCGCATCCAGTTTCTGTTGCCGTTCCGCAGCAATTCTTTCCGTTTGGCGGGCTTTGCGCAAGGCTTTCTCCTTATCCTGCAGCTCGTCCTGAAGAGCCTGATCTTCCTGCTCTTTCTGCTGCAGGTAAAAATCGTAATTACCGCCATAGCGCGTGATGCCCTGTTTACTCAAGGCACAGGTTGCGTTCAGCAGGTTCAGCAATGTTCTGTCGTGGCTTACGATCAGCAAAGAATCTGCAGTATTCTGTATATACCGGTATAGTAGTTCTCTTCCCAAGCTGTCCAGGTGATTGCTGGGTTCGTCCATCAATACGAGGGCTGGCCGGTGCAATTGTATGCCGGCAAGGAACACCCTGGTTTTTTGCCCGCCGCTCAATGTGGCCATACTGCAGCCGGGATCCAGGTCTTCCAGGCCCCAGAAAGCCAGTGCTTCATGGCAACGCTCTTCTATAGACCAGTCGTCGGCCAAAAGGTCCATATGGGCTTCTGTAACGTCTCCGGCTAATATCTGGTGGAGCGCATAGAGCTTGTCTTCGATCTGCAGGGCCCTGGCTACCGTGTAGTCATTGAACTGGCCGAAATGTTGTGGAACATAGTATGGGGTAGTGTCACAGCTCAATGTGCCGGAAGAGGGCGGCAGCAGACCGGCTATGATCTTTAAAAGCGTTGACTTTCCGCTTCCGTTATTGCCAATGAGGGCTATTTTGTCTTGTTTGCTGATGCAGAGATCGATCTGCTTAAACAGCAGGTCTCTGTCAGGATGCGTATACGCAAGGTTCTGTACAATAAGCATGATCCTTTTTTCAAAATGTGAACAATCAGGCGCTGTGTGAGCCCTGTCTGTGGTATGTATTGAAAAGAGGTCTTGTTCTACATGCTTATGAGGATCTGTTTGTCTTGAAGTACAAAGGTACGAAATCTGCGGCTATTGCTTTCATTGGAAAGGTGCAACATCCGCAATGCCCTGATTACAGAGCTACGGAGTGTTGCACCTTCGTTTCTTTAAGGGGAAAATGCAGTTAAGGCACTTCCACCACGTTCAGTATCTCGTTAATGATGTTTTCGCTGCTGATGTTCTCTGCTTCTGCCTCGTAGGTAATGCCGATACGGTGGCGCAGTACGTCGTGGCAAATGGCCCTTACATCTTCGGGTATCACATAACCACGGCGTTTGATGAAGGCATAAGCTTTTGCCGCCAGTGCCAGGCTGATGCTGGCGCGGGGAGAAGCTCCGTAGCTGATCAGCGGCTTCAGTTTGTTCAGCTTGAATTCTTCAGGGAAACGGGTTGCAAAAACGATGTCCAGGATATACTGTTCTATTTTCTCATCCATGTATACTTCGCGGACCAGTTTGCGTGCGCGCAGGATATCTTCCGGTTGAACAACAGGATTGATCTTTACATTGCCGGTTGGGTTCAGGTTCTGGCGGATGATGTGGCGTTCCTCTTCTTTTTTGGGATAAGTGATGACCACTTTCAGCATGAAACGGTCTACCTGTGCTTCAGGCAACTCATAAGTTCCTTCCTGTTCGATCGGGTTTTGTGTAGCCAGTACGAGGAATGGTTCAGCCAGGGGATAAGTCTGGTCGCTGATCGTTACCTGGCGTTCCTGCATGGCTTCCAGCAAAGCGCTCTGCACTTTGGCAGGGGCGCGGTTGATTTCATCTGCGAGGATAAAGTTGGCGAAAATCGGCCCTTTCCTGACGGCAAATTCATGGTTTTGTGGATTATATACCATTGTGCCGAGGATATCGGCTGGCAGCAGGTCGGGGGTAAACTGGATACGTGCGAACTGCGCGTTAATGGCTGTAGCGAGAGACTTGATCGCGAGTGTTTTAGCCAGGCCCGGTACGCCTTCCAGCAGCACGTGCCCATTGGCAAGCATGCCGATCAAAAGGCGCTCTACCATGTGCTTCTGGCCCACCACTGTTTTGGTCAGCTCCATGTTCAGCAAGTCTATAAAAGCACTGGCCTGGTGGATGCGTTCGTTCAGTTCGCGGATGTCAGTTGAAGAAGCTGTTTGCTCCATTGCAAAGAGTGTTTTTGTTTTTTAAGGAAACCAAAAATAATGGCTGACCGTCAAAGATGTAGGAACAAATGTGTGTTTTTAACTAAACATTATCCCTCCTTGCTGATCCTGTCGTGATAAGCCAGTACGGCCCTTAGTTTGGTGTAGCTGATGTCGGCAGGCAGGTTTTCTTTCAGTATGGAGGTATTGCTGATATTATTCAGCTCTTTTATTTTTTTCAGGATCAGCGAAAGCTCGGCCGAATCTACAAAAGTGCTGACTTCCAGTTCCCCGGTAGCGATAAAGCTGGTCAGGTGCCCTTCGATGGTACTGGCGGCCATGCTGCGCACTTGTGCTATCTCTTCGATAGTCCTGCCTTCTTTGTACAGGTCGAATGTGATGTTTTTGCTGGCGCCCACTTCCTTTTTGGTTTTGCTTTCTTTTTGTTCTGCCTCTTCTTCGGCAGCATGCAATTGCTTTTTATCCTGCTCTATGGTGTTCAGCAGTGCTGCAATATCGGTACCGGTATTCAGGCCTTTTGCGAGTCTGACGGCCTGGTCTATCTGGGTTACTTTCCGTTGCAGCAGCAGCAGTATGTAGCGAAGCTGGGCGATGTATTTTTTTGTTTTCTGCTTTACTTTGTATTCGTTGATATGCTGATCCAGTGCTGTTTCCAGCTCTTTGAGTTCTTTCAGAAAGTAAGTGCCGGCAGCGACTGTCCTTTCTTCAAGATGGTGGTAGTCGGCTTGCTGACCGGGTTGAAAAATCGTTTTCAACTGGCTGTTGAACTTCTGTGCGACCGTTTGCTGTCTGTTGATCGCGTCGCTCCATTTCAATGCGGAAATGACGGCGTCTGCCTTGTCGGGTATAGCCGACTTGGAAAAGCCCAGGTAATTGTCTTTGTACGCTTCGCAGAGTTTATCCAGGTCAAAACTACCCAGCAGCTTTTGTGCGGCAAAAGACCGCTGCTCCTCGCCGAGCTGCCGGGCCAGGCTGTCCTGTGTACGGACCTGGTTGGAATAACGGACCACACGCTCGTCTGTCATCACCTGGCCGGGGTTGATGCGGGTGTGCAATATCAGCCCATCAAGGGAGGTAAGCCGGCTGAGTGCCACATATACCTGCCCCGCTGCAAAAGAAGAACCGGCATCTACAATGGCTTTTTCAAAGGTCAGGCCCTGGCTCTTGTGGATGGTAATGGCCCAGGCCAGCCGGATGGGGTATTGGGTAAAGGAACCGATCTCCTCTTCTTCTATTTCATCCCTGTCTTTGTTGTACTGGTAGTTCACATTGCGCCAGGTCTCTTTCTCCAGCTCCATTTCTATATCGTCATCCAGCATTACGAAGACTTTGCCGAAGTCGATGCGGGATATCCGTACGATCTTACCGTTGTAAAAGCGCCGGTTCTCACCCTTGTCATTTTTGATGAACATCACCTGTGCGCCTTCTTTGAGCGGCATGGCTTTTTCAACCGGGGAAATCTTATCGCCGAAGTCACCTTTGATGACCGCATCGAAGTAATGAAGTTTTGACGGCAGCTTTTCCAACTCGGTTTTATTGACCACATCGGCCCTTGAGTTGTGAGAAGTCAGTATGATATAGCCACTGTCGGCGGCCGGAGAAAAGTCCGGGTTGTAATGCTTTTCCAGCACGGCAAGATCCTGTGCTCCGGCATTGTTGTTCCGGATATTGTTCAGGACATTGATAAAGGTGGTATCGCGCTGGCGGTAGATCTTTCTCAATTCTATACAGACCAATTCCGTTTCTTTCAATACGCGGGCGTCAAAGAAAAAGGGGCTGCTGTAGGTGGCGCTCATTAACTGCCATTCTTCGCGGTTCACTACCGGCGGCAGCTGGTACAAGTCGCCGATAAAGAGCACCTGTACACCGCCGAAGGCTTCGTCGTACTTTGACCGTGTATGGCGCAGTACAGTATCTATGGCGTCCAGCATGTCTGCCCGCAACATGGATACCTCGTCAATCACCAGCAGTTCCAGTTCCTGTATCAGTTGGCGTTTGTTGTGGTTGAGCCGCAGGTTTTTGAGCAGGGTATGGGTATTATTGATCTCCATATTACCGCCGCCCCATTCCGTCTTGTGGTCGGCAATGTAGGCTCCGAAAGGCAATTGGAAAAAGGAGTGCATCGTCACACCACCTGCATTGATCGCAGCAACACCGGTAGGGGCTACGACAGCCATTTTTTTAGGGCATTGCTCTCTTATATACCGCAGGAATGTTGTCTTACCGGTACCTGCTTTGCCGGTCAGGAAAATAGCTTTGCCGGTCTGGCAAACATATTTCACAGCAAGCTCAAAATCAGGATTATGGGTTTCAATAACAGACATGGATGCAAGGTAACTAAATCATACATCCGGGAAAATTTTTAACGGGAAGCAATGCCGTATCAGCTCGCCAGGCGTACAACGACGTAGCCTACTACAATCAGCAGCAGGATTACCACCACGGCAATCCACCCCCAATAATCATCGGCAAATTTATTTTTTCGTTTGGGGTGCTGGCGCAGGAGTTCTGTGTGCAGTTTGCGTTGCAGATTGGCCACACTGTGCCTGGCTTCAGTGGGATGCAGCATTTTGAGGCCTTCCACAGCGTCTGATTCCGGGCCTTCCTCACTGAGCAGCTCTTCTACCAGGCGCTGTTCTTCGGGGCTAAGCTTTCCTTCCATATAGGCCATCAACTGGTCATCAGTGAGGCCTTGTTTGCCTCCGCTGTTGCCTGCAGGATCCTGTATGTTGTTTTGATGGCTCATTTAAGGTCCGGGTTGATTTTTTGTAAGGCGATTTTCAGATTTCTCTTGCCGTTCTGTACGTAGCTTTTGACCTGTTCGAAGCTAAAGGTAGTGTGTTCCATTATTTCCTTATAACTGCGCTGCTCTATATAAAATAACCTGATGCATGTTTGCTGCTCGGGGTTGAGGCTTTGCAAAGCCTGGTGCATATGCTGCCGC
>DATJDO010000465.1:0-3214 GCA_035497375.1 Chitinophagaceae bacterium
ATACTTTCTGTTCTGCCGTTTGTTTTCAGGCCGAAAATGGTGCCCCGGTCATGGATCAGGTTAAACTCTACATATCTCCCCCGGCGGATCTCCTGCCAGTACTTATGCTGCTCTGTAAAAGGCATTTCCTTTCTTTTGCTCACAATGGGTACATAAGCGTCAATAAAACAATTGCCACCTGCCTGCTGGAAGGCAAACAACTGCTCCCGGTCAAAGGTTTCTGCAGGCTTCAGGTGATCGTAAAATACGCCCCCGATCCCTCTCATTTCATTATTGCGGTGCGTGTTGCTGAAATAAGTATCGCACCAGCTTTTGTACTTCGGGTAAAGTTCTGTTCCAAACGGATCCATTGCCTGCTTCAGGGTCTGGTGAAAATGCTGTGCATCTTCTTCAAACAGGTAATATGGGGTAAGGTCTGCTCCGCCGCCAAACCAGCAGTCCAATAGCTTTCCTTCTTTGTCGTACACTTCAAAATAGCGCCAGTTGGCATGCGTAGTCGGTACAAAAGGATTGCGGGGGTGGATGACCATGCTCAGGCCGCAGGCAAACCATTGGTCGCCTTCTATCTTCAGCTGCTGCCGCATGGTATCGGTCACAGGGCCATACACTACGGAAGTATTCACCCCACCTTTTTCAAATACAGCACCGTCGCTGATCACCCGTGTTTTACCGCCGCCGCCTTCGGCTCGTTCCCAGCGGTCTTCCACAAACACAGCTTTACCATCTTCCCGCTCCAGCGCACTGCAGATGCTGTCCTGCAATCCGTGGATGTAGTCGATCCAATGCTGCCTTGTAAAACGAACACTTGTATTCTCCATAACTGTCGTTTTTAGTGCTGAAACTCTATTACGGTGTTGACAAATGCTTTGGCATGGTCTACCGGCACATTGGGCAGGATACCGTGCCCCAGGTTGGCAATATGCCTGCCGGGACCGAAAGCACGCAGCATATCTTTTACTTCCTGCTCTATGACCGGTATTGGTGACAGTAATTTTGCAGGATCGAAATTACCCTGTAAGGTAATGTTGTCACCGGCAAACTTCCGCGCCATATCTGCAGGGATACACCAGTCTATACCCAGACCCGCTGCGCCTGTTGCGGCCATTGCCTCCAGGCTGTGCCAGGCGCCTTTTGCGAACACGATCACCGGTACTTCATCTTTAATGGCGGCTACAATCTGGCGCATATAGCGCAGGGACAGGTGTTCAAAATCGGCTGGACTGAGCAGGCCTCCCCAGCTGTCGAAGAGTTGTAGCGTATCTGCGCCTGCTTTGATCTGTCCTTTCAGATATTCGATCGTTGTGTCGGTGATCATCTGCAACAGGGTATGCGCCAGCTCCGGTTGGGTATAGCAGAATGCTTTTGCCTCATCAAATGTCTTGCTGCCTTTACCTTGCACCATATAGCAAAGTAGGGTCCAGGGTGCTCCGGCAAAACCGATCAATGGTACGCGGCCATTCAGCTCCTGCTTGATCATCCGGATCGCGTCAAATACATAACCCAGGGTCTCTTCCGTATCCGGCACGCGTACACGGTCCAGGTCTTTTACCGTACGGATCGGGTCAGGTAACAAGGGACCTACGTTTTCTTTCAGTTGCACCTCCAGCCCCATTGCCTGAGGTACCACCAGGATGTCCGAAAACAGGATAGCAGCATCAACACCAATGATATCTACCGGTTGCAAAGTGATTTCACAGGCCAGCTCCGGTGTCTGGCAACGCTCGAAGAAACCGTATTTATTGCGCAGGACAATATACTCGGGCAGGTACCTGCCTGCCTGGCGCATCATCCATACCGGTGTTCTTTCTGTTTGTTCACCACGAAGGGTACGTAAAATAAGGTCGTTCTGTAACATGATCTTTTTATGCTTTATAATATGCTATTACTGTTTCTGTCAATTGTTTTTTCCCCGGTTCCGGGCTAACGATCACTTCATTCGGCAAGCTGCTCCTTAACGCTTTTGCAGTGGTATGACCAATGGAAAATAAAACTGTATCCTGCGCTATTTCGTTTTCAGAAAGAAAGCTTTCAACACCAGAAGGACTGAAAAATAAAATGGCCTCGTAGCTTGTATCTATTTTAAGAGGTGTCAACGTAGTGGTGTACACCCTATACTCCTTTACCGAAATACCTCTTCTCAAAAGCAGGTCCGGCAGCGTATCCAGGCGCTTGTTGCCGCAAAAGAACAATACTTCCGATACAGGCTCCTGCAAACTGATCTTTTGTTCCAAAGATGCCGCATCATCCGCGCTTCCTGCGATCTTATCCGCCCCAAAATATTGTTCTGCCGCTGCACGCGTGGCGCCACTAATGCAAAATATCTGCCAATCAGGGGCTTTCCCGGCCAGAGTTGCCACAACCGGGGCAATAGCATTCGCACTGGTAAACACCACGACCTTTTGTTGTTGGGAAGCAATATCGATGACACCGCGTACTTCATCCGTTACCGATTGCTGTATGCTGATAAACGGAATCTGTTCACAATAGATACCGGCCTGCTCCAGCTGAAGGATCTGCGCTTCAGGAAGCCATGCGGTGCTGAGTATCGTGTGTTTATGCCCCAAAATTTCTGATTGTCTGAACGATCCGGTCTGCGCCATTTTCCAGCAACTCTTTACCCAGGCTGATGCCAATACCTTCTATAGCATCTAATGGATATTGCTTTTCTATTTCTATCTTTTCTTTACCATCCAGCGAAAGGATACTGCCCCTGAATACCAGCTGCCCGGCTTCAACAACAGCCAATGCGCTGATGGGTGTGGAGCAACCTCCCATTAATGTGCTCAGAAAGTCGCGTTCGGCTTGTACACAGATACCCGTCTCTTCATCATGAAACTGATGACACAGTGACTGTAATTCAGCTTCCCCTTCCCGGCAAACCACCATCACGGCACCTTGCGCCGGTGCAGGCAGCATCCAATCCAGGTCTATAGCGTTGTCAGGTAACAAACCAATTCTTTCAAGCCCTGCGGCGGCAAAGATGGCGCCATCCCAATCGCTGTCCTGCAACTTTTGCAGGCGGGTCTGCACATTGCCCCTGAGGTTGTCGATACGGCTGCCCGGATACCGGTTCAGCCATTGTGCTTTCCGGCGTACAGAACCTGTCGCGATATAACCTGTCGCATGCGGATCATTTTTCTGCGGATGCGGTACCAGTATATCCCGGTATGATCCGCGTTGCAGTACCGCAGCCTGTATGATGCCCTGTGCCAGT
>DATJDO010000466.1:0-8620 GCA_035497375.1 Chitinophagaceae bacterium
TGGGCACCAGCATATCAAAACGCTGGATATCGCTGACACCATACACCACATCGGCTTTCAATATGGAGTTGAGCTCCATTTTCATTTTATGAATGCTGTTGCGGGAACGGCCGATGCCTGCCGTCCTCAGGCGCGCGCTTAAAGCTCCTGTCACCAGGTTAGGCGTATTGAAGCTCATAGAGGCAGGCGTGATGCTGTTGTAGGCCTTCAGGTAATACCCTTCTCCCTGGTCGAACTGCGAAGAATACAGTTCCCGGATGCCGCTATAGGCAAGGTCTACAGGGCCATTTGTTTTACCCGGCAGGAAGGCCTCTTTCCCGTTTTGCATGACCGTAGCCCGGCAAAAGGTACTGGCTGCAGGCGGTGTACCGGGAATGGGTGTGCTGATGGCCTGGTAACGCTGATGTACTGAACTGTTATCTACGGTAAGGAAATAAACCGATGTATCGTTGAACAGGCTGATGTTATCGTTGGTGTACTTTTCCGCGGACAGGTACAGTTCCTTATCCAGTTGTCCATCGTTGCCGCGACCAAAAAACTCTATATAGTCGGCAGGACCAAATGCCGCATTGCTGCTGACAAAAAGTGGAATTTCTTTGCCATCGCGGTACAGTATATAATCTGAACCCGAGGCAGAAGCGGGTACCCCGGCCATATCGAGCATACTTTTGCTGATGCGGAATATACCTTCCGTGCCCACTTTGAATTTCCAATAGGTTTTACCGTGATTGATCCATTCGTTCCCATACTGTGCCCGGGCCTGTTGGGGTGCACCCGTAAGCAGCAGTGCTGTGAGCAAAAGAAGGATCAGAGGGTAATAACGGCGCATAGTAAAATGTTTTAGGTTTATTGTTGTACGGGGGGTGTTGCCTGCCCGTCTGTATCAGCTTTGTCTTCTTTCTTGCTTTTGGAAAGCGATTTTATGTCGAAGCGCAAAGAAACAATATGGGAAAATAAAGGGTTGCTTTGTGTCTGCAGGCTGGTGTAGGCATAATCTGCCACAATAGGCCCCAGCTTAAGCCCTACGCCAATAGAAGGCTGAAAAATCGTAAAGGTCTTTTTGTTCAGGCTATCCCTGTCATCCAGCACTTTCTGGATGTTGCTGACCCCTGCACGGAGAAAAATGGTTTGCTTATAGCTGAGCTCAAAGCCCGCACGTGGGTCAATACTCAACGATTTTGAACGGATCAGTGTATTGCGCATACCGTCTGTCGTCAGGTCTGCATTCAGCTCCGCAAGCAATTGTATCTTGCTGGAAGGCTTCATAAAGTTGTAGCCTGCACCGATGTTAAACCGGGGATTCATCACCTCGTACGATTTTACCGGTATCTCATTCCCCGTCTGGCCAAACACTTCTTTTTCCCTTTCTGTCAGGTTGAAACTCCAGGTGGTATAGGTTGTGGTGGCATCTTTGACAGACAGACCCAGCAACAGCCGCCGGTAGCGGGCCTGAAAACCGACATCTACCCCCCCGCCCCAGGCGTTCGCCATCGATCCGATGTTCCGGTACACGATTTTGGCATTGGCCCCGATGCTGGTCTGTATTTCCGGGTTCCGGAACAGTTTCAGCTTCTGTGCATACGAAAGCAGGAAAGCGTAATCCCCGGCGGAGATAGATTTCAGTTTACTTTCGTCAAACGAGCCGTCCGGTTGTATATAATCGATCGTATACGGGATATCATCAGTTGCAAAACGGAGAAACGATACACCGAAAGCCCTTTTTTTATCCTTTGTCGGCATCGCTACTGAAGCAAAATCATATTTCGCATTACCTGCAAAATACTCGGCATGCATGAGGCCAACCTGCAGATCTTCCCCAATATTGGTCAGTCCTGCAGGGTTCCAATACCCGCTGTTGGCATCAGAAGAAGAGGCCACCTGGGCACCGCCCATAGCCAGGCCCCGGCCTCCCACGCCGATGTTCAGGTACTCATTTACATAAATCCTGGGTTGGGTATAGGCAGCTGCAGCTGAGAGCAGCGCTATACCGGTTAAAAGGAAGCTTCTTTTCATTATTAATTAACACATAATCATCAAAAATAATGCCATAGCGACGCATACACTCTTTTCGTCTCTGGGAAAGCCACTAAAACATTGTACAAAAATAAATTATTTCTACTGTTTCACGAAAAAAAGGGCCGGTAAGTATACCGGCCCTTTAATACAAATAAAAAAAAGTTTAGTTTTTGGGAGCGTCAGGGGTTGATGCTGCAACTACTTCTCCTTTGATATACAGCTCGTAGCGGTCTTTACCATCTTCGAGTGCTGCATTTGAAGTAATATATACTGATTTCGCGATCGGGCCTACACGTCCTTGTGTATTGTAACGAACCGTGATCTTTCCTTTTTTACCAGGCAGGATCGGTTCTTTATTCCATTCCGGAGTCGTACAACCGCAAGATGCATTGGCATTGCTGATGATCAGGGGTTCTTTACCTACATTTTTAAATTCAAAAACGTGCTCCGCTACAGGGCCTTCAGGTATTTTACCGAAATCGTGGGTGTTATTTTTGTCCATGAATTCGAATTTCGCGGCATTCTTGTTCACCGGCTTAGGAGCCGCAGCAGTAGTTACCGGATTTTGCGCTTGCGCCAGGCCTGCAACACTCATAGCCAGGCAAAGGGAAAAGATTACTTTTTTCATTTAGTTTGTTTGTTTATTTATGTTTTGAAAAATATACATTGGACCACAGCAGGCCCTCTTGGTTTAATGTGTTTTGATCATGGAATTGCTTTGTGGTACAGAACCTTCAGGTGCTTTTTCTACTTCTCCTTTGATGGTCAGTACTTTTACACCGATATTAGAGGTGATCGTGATCGTCTTGGTAAAAGGAGCTACACGGCCTTGTGTATTGTATGATGCCTTGATCGTTCCTTTTTTACCGGGCAGTACAGGGTCTTTTGAGTAAGACGGGGTGGTACAACCGCAGGAAGCACTGACATTGGAAATAATGATTGGTTCTTTACCCACATTGGTAAATTCAAATTCGTGATCGGCAGTTGGGCCTTCCTGTATGATACCAAAATCATGTACAGGAGTTTTAAAGTGCATATTTTCCGGCTCCGGCTTTGTTATAGGTGGCGGAGCGCTCAGGCCGTCATTGCCGGGAGTGCCCAATGTAGGGATGGTACGGGTGGGAGTAACCTGGGCTTGAGTGACCGTATAACCGGCTACCAGCAGTGACAGAGACAAAATTACTTTTTTCATTAGGATTTACTTTTTATACGTGTACAAAAATAAGTTGTTCAATATTTTTTGCTGTTATTTGAGCGTTAAAGGAATAGTCATGAAACCTCATTGAGGCATTACTTTTTTGCAGGCAACACATTTCCTTTAATAAAAAGCTCATAGCGTTCCGCACCGTTTTCCGTGCGTGCATTCGAAGTGAGGTAAACACTTTTCGTGAAATTACCGGGCCTGCCTTGCGTAGCATAAGTGACGGTTATTTTCCCTTTCTGGCCCGGCAATACCGGCTCTTTGGAAAACTCGGGAGAAGTACAGCCGCAGGACGCTTGCGCGTTGCTGACGATCAACGGTTCATTACCGGTATTCAGGAAGGTAAAGGTATGGGTCACCTTCGGCCCTTCAGGAATATCACCGAAATTGTGCGTTTGTTCCTTTTCCGTAAATTTAAACTGAGCGAACTTCGTACGCTCAGTGTTTTGAGCCTGCTTGATGCTGGCTTCAACATGCGGGACCGGTGTAAAATTAACCGGGTTCTGAGCATAGGCGCCTGCGGAACACAACAGCGCACTCAGGGTGGTCAGGAAAAAATACTTCATAGGATGATTGTTTTGTTTCCCAAAAATAATCACCTGGCAGCAGCGCAGCAGTTATCCTGTGGTTAAGCTAAAACCCATAACATCAGGCTAACTGAACGATTTGTTATCAGCATCCGGCTCATTTGCGCTGGAAGGAAATAAGGCCTTCATATTTTCTTGTAAATTTGCAGCCACATGGATATTATCTGCACCCGGGAAGAACGCTTATTGCTGGATCGTATTGCTACTGCCGCACAGGACCTGAAGGTTCCCTGCTACCTGATCGGTGGTTTCGTACGCGACAAACTCCTGGGGCGCAGCAGCAAAGATGCAGACATCATGTGTGTGGGCGACGGGATACAATTGGCCGAAGCAGTAGCCGCAGGCTTTACACCCAGGCTGCAAGTGAATTTTTTTAAAAATTTCGGTACAGCACAAATCCGCCTGCCCAATGGCTTTGAAGTAGAATTTGTTGGTGCACGCAAAGAGTCTTATCGTGCAGAATCCCGCAAGCCGGAGGTTGAAGCGGGCACACTCCGCGACGACCAGAACAGGCGCGACTTTACGATCAACGCTATGGCCATCAGCCTTTGCCCGCAAGACTTTGGCACCCTTATCGATGTGTTCGATGGCAGGGGCGACCTGGAGCGACGGATCATCCGCACACCTTTGGACCCGGACATTACTTTTTCCGATGATCCCCTGCGCATGATGCGGGCTATACGCTTTGCCTCGCAACTCGGGTTTACCATACACCCGGATACTTTTGCCGCCATCGGGCGCAATAAGGAGCGCCTGAAGATCATTTCCCAGGAGCGCATTACCGATGAGCTGAACAAAATCGTTGCCGCGAAAATTCCGTCCGTAGGATTTGACCTGCTGTACAGCAGCGGGCTACTAACGGTATTCTTCCCCCAAATGGTCTTGCTGGCCGGTGTGGAGATCGTAGAAGGCAAGGGGCACAAGGACAATTTTTACCATACCCTTCAGGTGCTGGACAATGTGGCCTACCGCAGCAATAAGCTATGGCTGCGCTGGGCTGCCATCCTTCACGATATTGCGAAACCGGCTACCAAACGCTTTGAACCCGGTCACGGCTGGACCTTCCATGGTCATGACGCCCTGGGCCGTAAAATGTGCGGGCAGATCTTCCGGCAACTAAAGCTACCGCTGAATGAACCGCTGAAGTATGTAGGCAAACTGGTGGCACTTCACCTGCGCCCTATCAGCCTGAGCCGCGAAGAGATCACAGATTCGGCCATGCGCAGGCTGCTGTTTGATGCCGGCGAAGATATTGATGACCTGATGATCCTTTGTGAAAGTGATATTACTTCCAAAAACAGGCAGAAGGTCCGTCGTTTCTTAGAAAATTTCGACCTGGTCAAAAAGCGCCTGAAGATCGTAGAAGAAAACGACCGCATCCGCAACTGGCAACCGCCGATAGACGGGGCAGATGTGATGAAAGCATTTAACCTGAACCCTTCCCGGGAGGTAGGCATCATCAAGACCGCTATACGTGAGGCTATACTGGACGGTATTATTCCGAATGAATACAATGCTGCCTACCAGTTTATGGTGGAAAAGGCGGCAGAGCTGGGTTTGAAACCCGTAGCCTGATAAAAGTTAAAGATCCGCTTACACCATTTTCCGTTTCAGCCAGGCACGGAATCGTTCCGCTTTCAGCAGAGCGGGATCCGGCTCCTGCAAAGGCCCGGTAAATGTCGTACCACGGCGCAGGTAATATTGATTGAAGGTAGATTGATTCATGCCCCATTTCATCAGGAATTGTTTCCGGCCATTGTTCTTTACAATACGCTGCGTACTCCTGGCCTGGAAATGGTACACCCTACCCGCGCCTATACCCTTGAACAAGCGGCAGCCGGCCATCCACATTTTCATTGCAAAATCATCGTCGCTGCTCATACCGGGGCTCAGCTCTATACTGTAGCCACCAACAAGGTGCCAGTATCTTTTGTGCACAATAGTGGGTGGCCAGGCCGAACCGTTCCAGTCCGCTTTGGGCAATGAGGTGAATTGCTGCAGGAGCTCCGCCTCCCGGAACGAAGCCAGGTCTCTGCCAAAGTCCTGCACCAGCACACAAGGATTTCCATGGTCTGTGGGTTCGATCATCGTGGCGGAAAACAGGAAACAGTCATCCGGCAATTGCCTGATCTCTTCGACAACAGCCGCATCCCAGCCCGGCAGTACATACATATCATCGTTCATGTACACGATATAGTCCATAGTAGCCAATGCCGCGGCGCCATTCACCGCGATACAGATACCCGCATTACCCTCTGAATGGGTATAGTCTATACCCTGTTCCCTGACCCAGGCCAGGGTGCCGTCGCTACCGTCATTTACATGCACGATCACCTGGTGCGGATACGCGGAATGCTCGCGTATGCTGCGCACACAGAGTTGCAGGTACGTTAAATTGTTCCAGCTGGGAATAACGATTGAGAACATAAGTTGGTATTGCTGAAGCGAATGTATAATTTTATAGCAACATGCTACTGCACATTCATCCGGACAACCCGCAGGAAAGGAATATCAAAACCGCGGTGGACGCCCTCAAAAACGGTGCGGTGATCGTATACCCTACAGATACGATTTACGGTCTGGGCTGCGACATTTACAACACAGAAGCGATAGAACGCATTTGCAGGATCAAAAAAACAGATCCTAAAAAAGCGCAGCTTTCGTTTGTCTGCAGCGACCTCAGCCAGCTTAGTCATTTTGCCAAAAGTATAGACACCCCCATCTTCCGTATCCTGAAGCGGGCCTTGCCGGGGCCATATACCTTCATCCTCGAAGCCAGCCGCCAGGTACCCAAAATGCTGAAAACAAAAAAAGACACCGTAGGTATCAGGGTGCCGGATCATGTCATTACACAGGCTTTGGTACGTGAACTGGGGCACCCCATTATGAGCGTATCTCTGCCGATGGACCTTGATGTGGAATATTATACCGACCCGGAACTGATCCACGATCAGTATGAGAAACAGGTAGACCTGGTCATCGACAGCGGTATAGGCAGCGTGTCTTTTTCTACCGTCATCGATTGCAGCTCCGGCACACCGGAACTGCTGCGCGCCGGCGCAGGAGAATGGGAATCTTTACTGGCCTGATTGCAGGCGCAACGTGTATAATATGGCTGTACGATCGCCTGTATCTACCTTTTGCCAGCTTCCGAATATAATATGCAGTGCCGTATCCAGTTCGAAATCGAACACTCCTTTATAGCGGCTGGTACCCAGCTCCGTCATTTTATACACAAAGCCCTTTCCCGAAGGCACACGTTTACCGCTCATTTCACTTTCCTCCCCTTTATGGCTGCTCATACCTTTTACCAGGCTATCATCGAGATTGGTCAGGGTTAGGGTCAGCGGTTCACCGGCAAAGTCTCCGGTAAAGACGCTTGCATTTTTTTTCTGCCCGCTTTCCTGGCAGGAAACACAAATGAACAGGTAGAGTAAGATTAAAAGGGGTTTCATTGAACGTTTTTTAAGGGAATAAAAGTTCCGCCCGGACCAGCGATTCAGGTTTGCCTACATCCAGCAGTTGCGAACCGGTATGATCAAAGCCTGCAATAGGCTTCGTCGCTGCAAGATCCAGGTAAGTGTCGATAATGGAAAATTTGCCTTGCTGACGCACTAATGGCAAAAAACTGCTGTTGATCACCTGGATGCCGCTGAATGCAAATTCCTTTTGGCCCGGCGACGCGTGGGCGATACGGAGTTCACCGGTTTGCGTGTTTTTCCATCCACAAAGTTGCATATCGCTATCAAACAGTAGTTGTCTCGAAGAGGGCCTGTTCATCACAGCCAGGGTGGCCAGGCTTTGTTGTGCGCGGTGTGCTGCAATCATTGGTGCCAAATCCAGGTCGGTAAGAATGTCTACATTCATCACCACGAAATCTCCTTCAGTAAAGAAAGGCGCCGCTTTCATCAATCCCCCCCCTGTTTCCAGCACTTCACTGCGCTCATCTGAGATATGCACCGTACTGCCAAATCCATGGTGCGCCAGCAGCAATTGCTCGATCTGCTCAGCAAAATGATGCACATTCACCACCACTTCCTGTATGCCCGCCTTTTGCAGGTAACGGATATTATGCTCCAGCAAAGTCCTGCCATTTACCAGGGCCAGGGCCTTGGGATGCTGATCGGTAAAGGGTTTGAGCCGGGTTCCGAGACCGGCTGCAAATAACATGGCTTTCACTGCGGGCGATTTAAAACAGAAGGAATAGGCTGCAAGATAATACCTTGTCTGCATAAATATTTCATGCTGCGGCGCCACCCGGGAAGCTTACAGACATTAAAATATAATAACATTTAACAAAATAAAAACAGGATTCCCGGATTTGCGAAGTAACTTAGTAGCCCGGCTCGGTAAAAATTTTGTTTTTTTCACCGGGAAAATAGCACAAAAAGAAGCGGCCTCAAAGCCATATTTATACGTTTGTTTGTTTTAGTTTAAAGGTAAGGCTCTTGTAATTCATTGCAGGGGCTTTTTCTTTTACCGGAAACGGATCAGGCAACCGTCGCCGTAACTCAGGAAACGAAAACCGTGCCGGAGCGCGTACGCATACATCATGCGCCAGTCTTCCCCCATCAGAGCGGC
Source organism: Chitinophagaceae bacterium (assembly GCA_035497375.1). GTDB lineage: Bacteria > Bacteroidota > Bacteroidia > Chitinophagales > Chitinophagaceae > Rurimicrobium. The sequence continues at coordinate 8,386 of DATJDO010000466.1, forward strand.
AATCAACAGCAGCAAAGTAGAATGCGGTTGGTGGAAATTAGTCACCAATTCATGTACTATGCGTGGCCGGTAGCCCGGTGCAATCAGGATCTGCGTTTTCGTAATGATCTTTTGCAGTTGCCGCTCCTGCATATACTGCAGCAGTGCCTGTAAGGCGCTTTGTACATCCGTATCTCCCCCGCTTTCGTAAGGATCCCACTGGCTCACAGCGTTGCCCGCCCAGTCCACGGGCTGG
>DATJDO010000467.1:0-7711 GCA_035497375.1 Chitinophagaceae bacterium
TGATGAAATACCTGCCGATGGGGAGTATGACTTATGATATCTACTCGGTATCCGGGCAGGGTACGGGAGGAAGTTTCAGGCCGCTCAGGAATGGCGCTGGCAGTGTTTTTGACCCGCTTACTGAAAGCGAAACGTCCGATAAATCGCATAACGGTGAGGTGGGGCTCGGTTGGAATTTCTCACTGGGTTACGATAAGAACAGCAGCACGACAAATGTGCATTCCGGACCATGGAAAGATCATCGCAGCAGTTTCTCAGCTCCGGCAATAGGGAGTATTTATGAAAACGTTTATTTCAAGCAGGGGGGAGAGTTAACACAAGGTGGGGCCTCCGGAAAGAGGGCCGCAAGAAGCAACCTGCTCTATTTTTTCAACGGTGATGAAGCCACAAAATATGGAGTGGCCACCGATTCTGCCATCCGTAGCTATAATTCTTCTAATGGATTTGCCGACGGTTATGCCGGTAGCGATAAGAAAGACTATATATCCCGGGTAGACAGGGATTCGAAAATCGGTAAAAAGCCACACCATATTTCTGAAGTAGTGCAAGTGCAGAGCAACGGTAAAAAATACATTTACGGTATCCCTGCCATGAACAATATTCAGAAAGAAGTAACCTTTGCCGTCAATGGTCCGGGCAGTGCCGAAGATCAGGCTATGGGCCTGGTGCCTTACAGTAAAGGCTCAGACGATACCAAGGGAAACCTGAATGCCATCGATCATTTTTACAGTGCAAACATTACCTCTTCGTATGCGCACAGCTACCTGCTGAGTGCTGTGTTGTCTGTAGATTATGCCGACGTTACCGGTGATGGCCCTTCAGACGACGATCTGGGCACGTACACCAAATTCAACTACACCCGTAAGGAAAGCGACTACCGCTGGAGGGCACCGATCACAGAGGGTAAAGCCCAGTACTCCCCCGGTTTTATCAGTGATAAAAAAGACGATAAAGGGAGCTATCTTATAGGCTCCCGCGAACAGTGGATGCTGCACTCTATCGAGACGAAAAATTTTATCGCAGAGTTTTATACCTCTCCACGCCTGAATGGTAAAGGCGTGAAAGATATGATTGATGCGGAAGGCTTCGATACCCCGCCTTACAATTCAGAACTGGGCGCTGCAGGCAGTTCCTACAAACTGGACTCGATCAAATTATTCAACAAACACGATCGCTTTATCAACAAAACGGCAGCCGTGCCGGTAAAAACAGTGTACCTGACTTACGACTATTCCCTGTGTAAGAAAGTACCAAACAAAGATGCATCCGCACCGGACACATTAGGCAAGCTCACCCTGAAAAAGATCTTTGTGAAATACGGCAACTCCGAAAAGAGTTTGCTGAGCCCCTACCAGTTTACCTATAGCTCCTTCAATCCGGATTACAACCTGGCCAACAAAGACCGCTGGGGAGGATTCAAGCCCAATAAGGCAGAGCTGAATAACAACGAATATCCCTACGTTGACCAGAGCAGCGACAGCCTGGATATCTATGCCTCTGCCTGGTCCCTGAAAACGATCCAGCTACCTTCAGGTGGCGTCATAGATGTGGATTATGAAGCAGATGATTACGCTTATGTACAAGGTATGGATGCGGCAGAGATGTACGTCATACAGGGTGTAGGTATGTCGAAGTACTATATGCAGTCAGATGTACTTTTTATCAATAAAACGATGCCCAACCTGTTTAGTTACTTCAAACGGAGAAACAATGCAGAGAACCGGGGACTGCCCTTCAAGAGCCGGTACTTCAGGGGGCAAAACCTGATGTACTACAATTTTAACCTCAGCATTGTGCCCGGGCGTTATGAACCGATCAAAGGATATGCCGAAGTGAAAGATATCGGTATCTGTCCCAACGATACCAATTATGGTTACGTGATGATGAAACCTGTGGTGTTGGCCGGCGGCGGAGGTATTGCACACCCTGCTACAGGTACGGGCCTGAATATAGGACGCTACAATCTGTCGCACCTCGTGTTCCCCGGTTCTGACCCCGATGAGTCAGATATCAGCAACATACTCTGGGGCTTGTTTGATGGGATAAAAGGACTCATCACTTTTATGAAAAATCCCCTGTCGCGCCTGATGGAAAACAACCAGGGTAAATATGTGCAGATTGAAAAATCCTTCATTCGCTTGTCCAATCCAAACGGACACAAAGTGGGCGGTGGCCACAGGGTCAAAGCCATGCGCTTTTACGACAACTGGGCGGCTCTGGCGGGGGGCGATGCACAAAATGCCACCTATGGCAAGACCTACGATTACACTGCAGGCGGTGCCAGCAGCGGTGTCGCCAGCTATGAGCCGCAGATCGGGGGAGATGAGAATCCTTACAAAAGCCCCATCCCTTATAAAGTGCAGAATGCCTCAAACTTTCCACCCAGCGACCCGATAGAGCTCTACCAGGAAATGCCGCTCGGAGAGACCTTCTTCCCACCGGCCTCTGTAGGCTATGGTACCGTGACGGTCAGCAGTATACACCGGGAAGTCGGACGCTCCGCACAAGGACAGGATATCCACCAGTTCTACACCGCCAGGGACTTCCCGGTCCGTGTGGGCGAATCTTCACTCACCGAACTGAAAAAGGAAACAAAGTACAAGTTCAAAGAACAGAGTGTTGTATTGCATGTGCAGCAGAGCTTCTCTGTCACCCTCAATGATATGCATGGTAAAATGAAACGCGTAGAGCACAGGGTGCTGTTGCCGGAAAATGGCAAGTACCGCGTCATCAGTTACCAGGATTACAAGTATAATGGCCTGGGTGCTGCCGTGCCTGTACTCAGTTTTGACGGATCGGCCTATGTGCCCGAGTCTAAAGTACTGGGCCAGGAAAGCGATTATACCACGGACGCGCGGGAGAAAATTGAAACCACGCGCAACTCGGCCTTCTTCTTCAGCTCCAACGGCTTTATGGCTGGCCCTTTCCCGATCTATATTCCCGTGCCCGTCAACTGGAGCGGTAACTACCGCAACGAATTCAAGTCAGTGGTATCTACCTCCGTCACGCAGCAGTACGGTATACTGATGGAAGTACAGAGTATGGATGAAGGAGCCATCACCACCGTTCGCAACGAAGTGTTTGATCCGAATACGGGCCAACCCCTGATTACCTCTGTCAACAATGAATTTGAAGACCGTGAGTATTCCCTCACCATGCCGGCCTATTGGGCATATAATGCTATGGGTCCCTCTTATACGAATATTGGGTACACGGAGCATTTCAGTTATCTCTCAGCGGTCACCGACTTGTACCACACCGGGAGCATGTTCCGGCTTCCGATCACGTCAACCAATTTCAGGACCGGTGATGAGGTGCTGATCCGCGAAAGGGCCCCTGGTGGTAAAGTGTTTACCGGATGGGTAATGCCGATTGATACCAGTATGAATAACTATTTTTTCCAAAGGACCGATCCCACGCACATTAAGATGTGTCTTACGCCGATCATTAAGATCAGGAATGCCGCCAGCCCGTATACTGCTGGTCTTACAGGCGGTGTAAGCAACGTTGATGTAAAAGTAATCCGGTCCGGAATGAAGAACCAACTGAATGAATCTATCCAGACGGTGACTGCTTTAGACCCGGTAACAGACGGATCAGGCAGGATCAAATCCAAATTTACCAAAGTCATCAACCTCACAGCCCAGGAGTTTTCGGATTCCCTGTATGCTAAACTGGATCGCCCGGAACATGACACGGTGAATAGTTACCTGAACGGAGATTTTGGTGTTTACCGTTTGGCGAAAGAACATGTGTACCTGACCAACAGGGACTATAAAGGCAGTGGTGTACGCAAGGCGGGATTGTTTGATGCCACCTCTTTCTGGCAGATTGTGCCCAATACACCATGGGCGTGCCGGGAAATACAGGTCACCAACAATCTGGTTGAACTGCCCAGGGATCTTTATCCCGGAGCACCGTATTACCAGCCCAGTTATCTGGGGCAATTGATGGCTAACGCATTGCTGATGACTTCAAGAAGAACCCTGCTGCCTTCCCCACTCCTGGACCGTAACTGGAAACAGGCACGTTCCATTACCAAATGGACACCCTGGGGATTTGAAGCGGAAAACGTAGACGCATTAGGCATCTATTCTTCAGCACTGTACCGGTACAACCAGATGCAGCCCGTGGCAGTAGCCCAGAATGCACGGCAAAAAGAATTGCTGAACGACAATTTTGAAGATTACAGCCTGCTGCAGGTGCTCACCAGCTGGATACCGTATGAATATTCTCCCTTCGTCTCTGAATTTGGCAGTATGCTCGACCTTGCAGGGTCCCCTTATGGTTACCTGGATGTGAACGCCGGCAGCGCGAGGGTGAGCATTGTGAACGACGTGGCGCACTCCGGTAAACACAGTATGCTGATCCGCACGGGTGGGGGTTCCTCCTTCTCCTTCTCCGTTCCCGTTGTCGATACCGCCAACTTGCTGAAGATGGAGCAAAGTAAGATCATAGGCGATAAGGACTATATCCTGTCTTACTGGTTCAGGCCGCAAACCGTTGTGAATGGTACTACTGAATATGCATTACCCGCATTCGCTACGATATCATCGGGACATAAGTACATCATGCGCAAATCCAATATCATCGACGGATGGCAGCAGATAGAAGTGCGTTTCAAAGCACCTCCGGCACCTGGTGGCATCTCCATAGCGCTACCCGCAGGAGCCTACATAGACGACCTCAGGTTTTATCCTGCCGATGCCAATATGAAGTCTTTTGTGTACAACTACCTTACCCAAAAGCTCATGGCTACACTGGATGAAAACAATTATGCTACTTTCTACGAGTACGACCAGGAAGGCAACCTGATCCGTACCAAACGGGAAACAGAGCGGGGTATCATCACCCTGTCCGAATCAAGGAGCGCCAACCCTAAAGCCACACTCAACTAGCAGGAAGATGAAAGTGTATAGAATCATAGTGTATCTGTTGTTTGCCGGCGTACTCGCCGGTACGCCGGCCCGTGCTGCCGACAAAGCAGCGGTGGACAAAGTGCTGGAAGTATTGAAAGCCATGCGCAGTATGTCGGTGTATGGGTACAATTATTCCGTAAAGAATACCTATCCGACAGGACAGGTCGATAAAGCCGCAGGAACCGCGCAACTGGACCTGGTGAAAAAGATGATTGCCGAGAAAGGCGATTACTCCACCACCATCCTCAACGATAAGTGGTACTTCAAAGCGGAGCATACCAGTAAAGATGTCACTGTTGTCTACCTGGACGAGCCCGCCAGAAAGAAGCAGCTTGCCGCTCTCAATGCCGTGCTGTCGGTCAGTTCTCCTTTCCTGCAGGACTCTGTCTTCAGGAAATACGGGCAGATCATCAGCCTTAGTACCCTGCACAATATTGTAACGGTGAAACTTAAGTTCAGCAATGTAGACTATCTCGATCATTGTGAACTGGTGTTTGACCTGGCGAAGCAATTGCCGGTCTCTGTATATGTCAGGACCGTCTACCCGGGCTTTGGAGGCAATACCATACAGGAAGCGACGTGCACACGTTTTCACAAAGACATTCCGGCAGGCTGTTTTTCGGTACAGCCCTACTTCGATATACAGTCAGGTGCAGTGTCTCTAAAGCAATACAGTACTTATAAACGTCATTTTGAATTATAAACCATATTTTATGATTTCAGGAATACAGGTTAGAACAACAGGCTTAATGCTTCTGGCCGCTTGCATGGTCTTCGTGGCTACATTGCGGTCTTCGGCACAGTCTTTTACTTTCAATAGCCATGAGAAATCGGAGAAGCATACTGCTGCGCAGATCAAGGCCCACCACCTGCCGGATACAATCACCGTTCGTGGCGATTCCTGGTTTGATGTGAAGACCGGTACCGCCTGGAAGGCTGATATGAAGATCAAGAGCACACAGGATTTTGTCCGATTTTATGTAGATCATTCCTACAAAAAGAAGATTAAATTCCCCTACACTTACAACATCTGTATCAGTGTAACCGGCTTCTGGGACAGTCTCAATAAAAAGACTTTTCCTGCAGATACCCTTAGGCTGGTGTACAGCCCTGATTCCCTGGCCACCTACCAGGATCTGATCCTGCGTCGCTACAGCAATTTTCATAAACTTCAGGTGGTCATCACTAATATGTACTCAGACTACGGCCCTATAGATGTGGATACCATTACAGGTCTCAACTTCGTGGTGGAAGGAAGTATCAGCACACAGCGCTACAACAAAAGGTACGCCGGGCAGACTTATTACGGCAGTGCCGGTAGCCCGATTTATTCCCTGTTGTACCCCAATGTAGCCGCTAACTATGGCGAAGTATTATTCAACGTGCCCGGTCCCGGCATCACCGTGCCCGTACCTATAGAGCCGGCAAACTTTGAGCTGGAGTGGACCTATGTAGACAATTATAAGCGCGACATTGTTACCGGTGACCTTACGGAGGTAAGCGCCTCCGACCTCCGCTACGACTTTAAGAACAATGCTACACGCGTCTGGCTGGACACCAACTATTTCCGCATTCCCCTTATTTACCAGAAAGGTTATATCGTGTACCGCATCCGTATGGTGCGGCCCGACTCCGTCAACTACCGCTATCCCATATATGGCGTGTGGTCTGCCCCAGACCAGGGTACTGTCTCCTCGCTGCCCATGGGTAGCGCCTACTCCAAAATAAACGACCCGCACAAGGACGACAACATCAACTGGCAGTATACCGTCAGCTTTGCAGAGAATGGCCGATACAAGCATGTACTCAGTTATTTCGACGGCTTGCTCAAAAACCGCCAGAGTATTACACGCTTTAACAGTACACCCAACAGGCTGATTGCGACCGAGCAGGTCTATGATTTCGAGGGCCGCCCTGCGATCAGTATCTTACCGACGCCCGTTCCTTCCACAGCCTTCACTTACCAGCAGGGCCTGAGCAAAAATGTGAACACCGGTCTGCCCTATGCCGCGGCAGACTTCGATACCATGCGTTTTGCCTCCTGCCCCAACGAAGCGCCACCTGCCCCCCTGCACAGCACGGCATTAGCCAATGTGTACTATTCTTCCGCCAATCCGGACAAGGCCGGATTCCAGAAATTTGTACCGGATGCGGGTGGCTATCCCTTTGTGCAAACCATTTATTCTGCCGGATATGATAAACGCATCGACCGGCAGGGTGGAGCAGGAGATTCCCTGCAGATCGGTTTCGGGCATGATACCCGAAATGAATATGTGGGGGCAGACCAGAAAGACCTGAACATACTGATGGGGGTTGATGCCGGGTGGTCCGGGTACTATCGCAAGACCGTCTCCACAGACCCCAACGGGCAGGTATCCGTTTCCGTGCAGGACTATAAGGGCCGCCAGGTCTACAGTTCCCTGATTGGCAGGGGCTCCAACCCGGAGAAGTATGCCATCGTGTCCAACGACAACGTACCCGACTCCAGCTTGCGTATCGACGAACTGATCCAGAGCACCAAACAATCCGTGGTAGACAATACCAAATCCCTGAAAAAGGATTTCTACATGGATGTCAGCGGTTACGATTCCATAAAATACCAGTTTGACTTTAGCCCCATGCCCGTATGCGATCCGGAAGACAGCACCTACCTGTCGGTAAAAGCACACTACAAATACGAGATTTATGATGAGTGTGGTAAGCAGGACCTGTACGTGGAAAACGAACTCGGTACCACCGGCGTCATGAAGACCAGCGATATCGTGACGGCATCCGAGCCCTGGAGAGGCGTG
>DATJDO010000468.1:0-3261 GCA_035497375.1 Chitinophagaceae bacterium
AGGCAAAAAAAGCCCTTTAAAGGGCTTTTTTTGCCTTAAAGAAGAGTTGCTTCTTCAGCTCATTATCCTTGGTTAAATTTGTTAACGGTTAAATTATTGGCCACAAAATTCCGCTGTGTGGCCAGCAAGCCAAACTGCGTATTGTTGTTGCGGAAGTAGATTCCTGCTCCCCAGCGAAAATGCACTCCTGCAATGCCTGTCATGGAGCCATAGTCGGTCACGCAATGTTTTTGGCCGATGCCTTTCATATCTGAAGGCTGATATTTGGAATTGAGTGTGATCTTATAGAGGTCAGCATAGTCAGTGTATGAGGTGGAGCCTTCCACACGAAAACCGATCATATAAATGCTGCCGTCGGTATCCGTTACGAGGCAGGTGCTGCTGTATCCCTCCTGGTCCAATTTTATGCTGCCACTAAGGGTGAAAGAAATATTAGGGTCAGAGAGTGTTTTCGCATTGGAGGTATAAAAATCAGTAGCGCCATTATCATAAACACACATAAAGTACCTTTCGTTGCCGTCATTGTCTGTAAAATTGCAGATACCGGCGGCTCCGGAACCTTTACCGGAGCGGTGTATGTTATAGGTAAGCAGGGTCGGTTGTGTCGTATCATTCATCGCATACATATTGTAGAAATGAATGTAAGAATCGCTGGCGTCGCTATTCTCTACCGGAACCAGCAGGAAATTGCCGATTGTCTGAATACCGCTGGGATGATTGTAATTTTCATCAGGTGTGTTGAAATCGAGTACTAATTTCCCGGAGTCGTTATTCACCGCCATAAGATAGCCCTGGGAATATCCCTTGTTGTTATACGTGAGCATCCAATAGTCGCCGTACCGGGCCACCCCCTGTACATGCGATTCCACAATATTGGCGACCCAGGGTTCGCCGGAAAAATCTGTCTGCTTGCCGTCTTTGTCGATAGCTGTAAATACACTTTCTACGTTGTTTATTTTCGGATTGTAATTACTCATGATTGTTGAAGTTTTTAATATGAATGATATGAATGTACTCGTGCAATGGTCATCAACGCAGCTGCTCATTGATAGTGCAAAGGAAAAGCATCATCGATACCAGTAGCAACGCTAAAAAACCTGTTTGCAAAAACAGGTCTTTTAGCCTATAGGAAAGGAGGAATGCTTAGTGTTGCGGCAGAATATCCAGCAAACCGTTGCTGACAGCAAACAGAACGAGTCCTGCGGTATTGCGGGCACCGGTTTTGGCCAGTAAATTGTTGCGATGTCCGTCTACGGTACGCGTGCTGATGTAGAGGTGGCTTGCAATCTCGGTATTGGTCAGTTCTTTACAGATAAGCAACAGTACTTCTTTCTCGCGCCCGGTCAGCTCTATGGGGATGTTGTTGCTGTTGCGCAACGCAGGTAAGGGTTTGCGGCTCCCGTTTTTCATCACCTGAACCACTGTTTCGTTAAAATAATAACCCGAACGGTATACGGTCCTGATGGCGTGTATCACTTCTTCTGTTTCGCTGTTTTTCAGCAGGTAAGCGCTGGCCCCGGCCTCGATCATCTTGAATATAAATCGTTCCTGCTCATATACGGTCAGGATAATAATTCTTATAGCAGGATATTTTTTCTGTAAGATAGTGGTCAATTCCACTCCATTCATTTCCGGCATATTCATATCCACGAGGAGGACCTGTGGGGTGATGGGCAGCCCTGGCAACTGATCGATACAATCCCGGCCGTTTTCCCATACGGCTGTCAGGGCAAATTCCGGTACACTTTTCAGCAGAGCGGCCAGGCCGTCCCTGAACAGGCGCTGATCGTCAACGATAGCTATTTTGATCTGATCCATTTTTACGCTACTGCTGTTTTGTCTCTTTTTATAACTGTGGTGTGCTGTATTCCTGCTGGCTCCTGATTGTTGAAATGCTTTGGATAGCTCAGGTTTAACGAAAATCCCTGACCCGGTGCTGTATCGATATGATAATCAGCTCCGATCATCCGGAGACGGCTGTCGATATTCTGCAACCCGATACCCTGTCTGTCGGACAGCCGAAGGTCGGTACCGACTCCATTATCATGGTATCTGATATGAATGCGTTCATGGTGCCCGGTTATATCAATATGCACTTCCGTTGCTGCTGCGTGCTTCAGTGTATTGCCCAGTAACTCTTGTACGACACGGTAAACAGCCAATGCATGATCAAAAGGCAGTTGTACCAGATCCTCTTTGTCGCAGGAGCATAATACAGGTATTCCTGTCGAAAGATTGATCTTTTCACAAAGTAGCTGCAAGGCTTCGACCAGCCCCCATAGGGATAAAGCAGGGGGGGCCAAAGTATGGGATATGTTTCGGACATCATTGATCAATTCGTCTATGGTCTGTTTACATTGATCGGACATGATTTGTTGTTCGTTATGGTTTGTTCCGATGGATTGCATACGGCTGATCAGTAAGCGCAATGACGATAGGGTACTACCCACCTGGTCGTGCAACTCACGGCTGATGCGGACTCTTTCTTCTTCCTGTGAGCGGATGTTGGCCTGGATCAATTGTTGCCGATGCTGCAACTCTGCCTGCAGCAGCTGTTCCTTCTGTACCTGCGTTCTTTTCTGGTAACGAAGAAAAAAGAGCACAACAGCGGCAGAGAACAGGAACGCTCCGCCACAACCCAGAAGGATCAAAGGCAGTGCATACTCATTCATGGTTTGTATTTCCATAGCCCGATTGAAAATAAGATGAACATGACCAATAAAAAGGTGGCATGAATATTCCACATCATAATGTGGGCGCTCAGAAAGCGGGGATTCACATTCAGCAGCACGAATAAGATAAAAGACGAAGAAAAGTAGATCAGCAGGCCTGCATTGATAAAAGCGAGTGCCGGGTAAAAGATAACGTTGCCCGGTGTATCGTCCATCAAACGAATGAAATAAGTGAAAGAGCAAAGAACGACCAGGATAGACTCTATCGATTTGCTGTAATTGTTGAACTGGTTAATGGGTTCCAGGAATGCAATATCCAGTAAAAAGAAAACAAAATAGAGTACTACGGTAATGCCAATGATTCTTTTCACAGAGGGCGAGCGGAACAGTTTACTGTAGAAACAGGCTAATACCAACCACTCACACAGTGTATACACATGAATGACCGGCAGGTTGTTGCAATTCATCTGCGCCATACCGTTGGTGATGATGCTGGATACTATACTCAGGGCTAAATACCAGACAATTACTTTCAGCTCAGCTGATAAAGACCGGTAACGAAAGCTGGCAAGCAGCAGGGGCAAAATTG
>DATJDO010000469.1:0-4648 GCA_035497375.1 Chitinophagaceae bacterium
GAGCAACATAACGTTTTTGAAGCGGCATCGCTTCTGCGGCTTCTACTTGCAGGAAACGGCCATGCTTTGCTGTTTTGACCAGGTTGTACACCATCACGAACACCCCGGCCAGGTACAGCGTACCGCCAATAGCCCGCAACAGGTAAAAAGGCACTACGGTCTGTACCACATCGATAAACTGGTACTGCAACTGGCCTTCTGGGGTAAAGGCGCTCAGCATAAAGTAAGATCGGAAGGCCGCCCAGTACATCGGCACAGCGTACAGCACAATACCCAGGGTGCCGATCCAAAAATGGGTACCAGCCAGTTTGCGGGAGTATAACTTAGTGTCAAACAGTTTAGGGATGAGCCAGTACATCATTCCGAATGTCAGGAAGCCGTTCCAGCCCAAGGCTCCGATGTGCACATGTGCCACTGTCCAGTCACTGTAATGCGAAATGGCATTCACGTTCTTCAGGGACAGCATCGGTCCTTCAAAAGTGGCCATGCCATAACAAGTCACCGCCACGACGAAGAATTTCAGCACCGGATCTTCCCGAACTTTATCCCAGGCGCCACGCAGTGTAAACAAGCCGTTGAGCATCCCGCCCCAGCTGGGCAGCAGCAGCATGATCGAAAAAGCGGTACCCAAAGACTGTGCCCACTCCGGCAATGCAGTGTACAGCAAATGATGCGGCCCGGCCCAGATATACAGGAAGATCAGGCTCCAGAAATGCACAATGCTCAGTTTGTAGGAATACACCGGGCGCTCTGCCGCTTTTGGCAGAAAGTAATACATCATACCCAGGTAAGGTGTGGTCAGGAAAAAGGCTACGGCATTATGGCCATACCACCACTGTACCAGTGCATCCTGCACACCGGCATACCAGGAATAGCTTTTCATAAAGCTGACCGGAACCGCAAAAGAATTGACGATATGCAATAAGGCTACCGTCACCCAGGACGCAATAAAAAACCAGATAGCAACATACAGGTGGCGCTCTCGGCGGGTCAGTATGGCACCAAACATATTGATACCGAATACTACCCAGATCAGTGTAATGGCCACATCAATGGGCCATTCGAGTTCTGCGTATTCTTTGCCGGATGTATATCCCATGGCCAGGCTCAATGCAGCGGCCAGGATGATGAGCTGCCAGCCCCAGAAATGTATTTTACCCAGCAGACTACTCCACATCGGCGTTTTTAGCAGGCGGGGAACAGCATAGTACACTGCTGTAAAAATCCCGTTTCCGACAAAAGCAAAGATCACCGCATTGGTGTGTACCGGCCTCAACCGCCCGAAACTGGTGTATGCTATACCCAGGTTCAGGGCCGGGAAGGCCAGCTGGAAAGCAATAAACACCCCGACGAGCATACCGATGGCACCCCAGAACACGGTTGCGACGGCAAAAAGCCTGGGAAGCCTGTTGTCGTAATAGAATTGTTGTACTTCCATACTGATTGTTATTTGTGTTTTGATTTTTCTTTGGTCCTGTTGTCAAATAATATTCTTCTCGGCGGGCCATAATCGTCGTCAAACTGCCCATTGCCGGCTGCCCAGAGAAAAGCAAGCAGGAAACCTCCGGAGATCAGGATACTCAAAGCGGCAATCAGGATAATAATGCTCATAACTTTCGGACACAAAGGTTGCTCAAGGCTGCTTGTTGGCCGATGTTAGGCGTCAGCAGTGGCTATGATCTTTGTCATACGATTGTCTGCCGGAGATTTGTTGCGCGTTTACAATCCATTCCTTTTAGCCGCCCATTCGCTGAGCCCGTACGTGAGCAGGATAATGCTCAGAGAGCTGGCGGGCATCAGGATCGCGGCAACAAGCGGGGATAATATGCCTTGCACGGCATACCACAGGCCGATGATATTGTACACCACTGACAACACGAAGCTGGCACGGATAATCCGCTGGCTATCCCGGGCGAAAGTGAGCAACTGCGGCAGCTGTTCAAAGCAGGCCGCATCAAGTATTCCGTCCGAGGCCGGGGTAAAATTGTTGCTGCTGCCCGAAACGGCAATACCTACCGTGCTCTGGCGCAAGGCGCCGGCATCATTCAATCCGTCGCCCATCATCAATACCCGTTTGTGTTCCTGTTCTTGTAAATACCGTATGTACTCCAGCTTCTGTTCCGGTTGCCGGTTAAAAAGGAGGTCCGCTTCTTTTCCAAACAGGCGCTGCAGGTAAACACGTTCTTTGTCATTATCGCCACTCAGTACGGAAAGCGAAAACCTGCCTTTCAGTTGCCGGATGATTTGCGGCAAGCCTTTCCGGTATGCGTTCCGTATATGAAACACACCGGCAACACTGCCCTCTATGCAGACATAGACCACGGAACCTTGTAAAGGACTTTCCGGCTCTCCCTGCAGGGCTTGTACAAAATCTGCGGAACCGATCTTAATATGCTGCTCCTGCACCCATCCTTCAATGCCTTTGCCCGGTATTTCCCGGAACGAAGCGATATCAGCCGGTGGCCTGTTATCCAGGTAATCGTAAACAGACCGGCTTAACGGGTGATTCGACTGTGCCAGCAGGGCCGCCACACTGTCGCGCTCTGCTGTGCTGAGTGCCCTGCCCTCGTACGAAACCATTTTTTGTTCATTTTCAGTGATGGTTCCTGTTTTATCAAATACAATATGACTGATGCCCGCCATGTCTTCGATCACATCCGGGTGCCGCAGGTAAAGGCCATGCTTACCCAATATGCGCAATATATTTCCATTGGTAAAGGTGGCAGAAAGCAGCAGGGCACAGGGGCAGGCAACGATGAGGATAGTGGTCAGCGCATTCCAGGCCAGGCGGTACTCACCCTGTGTACACCAGAAGCATGCGGCGGCCATCCCAGTTCCCAGTACGAGCAGGGTAAAATATTTACCCAGGCCGTGTATACCCGAAACACTTTTTTTCTCCTGTTTAAAAATATCTTTATTCCAGAGTCCCGTCAGGTAGCTCTGGGAAACCTCCCGGACCACCAGCAGCTCTATCGTACCTGAAAGCTGCTTTCCCCCGGCGTAAATGATTTCTCCGGTACTTTTGGTTACCGGCAGGCTTTCGCCACTGACAAAACTATAGTCGATGGTGGCGGTACCTTTTGAAAGAATTGCATCAACCGGGATAAGCTCATTGGCCTGGATGCGGATCACATCATCGGGTTTCAGCTCCTGCACCATTACCGGTTGAAAAGAGGCTCCGCGCCACACCTGCACCGCCACGGGGAAGAAAGACCGGAAATCGCGGTCAAAAGACAAAGCCCTGTAGCTGCGGTCTTGTACCATTCTACCCAGCAACATAAAGAAAACGATACCAGACATACTGTCCAGGTAGCCCGTGCCGGTATGACTGAGCAATTCGTAAAGGCTGCGCAGGAAAGTGATGGCTAATGCCAGGGCGATAGGCAGATCGATATTCAGAAAGCCATTGCGCAGCCCTGCCCAGGCCGAGCGGAAAAATCCCGACGCACAGTAAAAGATCACCGGAACCGATAGGGCTACAATAAAATAATGCAGTGCCGTACCGACTTCCTGCTCCAGGTATCCCCCTATGGCAAAATACTCCGGGAAGCTCATCATCATGATGTTCACGAAGCAAAAACCGGCAATACCCAGGCGGAACAGTTTTTTAGCGGGCAGTTTTACTTCCTGCTGTGCCTGCACCTGTTGCAGGCTGATGTGTGGCTCGTACCCCACAGAGTTTAGCGTTTCCACCACCGTACGGAGCGTAGTCCTGCCTTCGTCAAACACAATCAATACTTCTTTGGCAGCAAAGTCAACCCGCGAAGACAGGATGCCTTCATTCACTACATGTATCTGTTCCAGCAGCCAGAGACAGCTGCTGCAATGGATCTGAGGCAGGTACAGACTGACATGGGTTTGCCGGCCGTCTGTAAAACGGATCAGCTGTGCTGTAATTTTCGGATCGTCGAGGAATTCGAATTTGTTTTCGCGCAGCTCCACTTTCCTACCGGGTCTGCTGTTCAGGTCATAATACCCACACAGCTCATTCCGGTTGAGGATTTCATAGACCATTTTACAACCGTTACAGCAAAAGTATTTGTCCGCAATGCTGATCTTTTTGTTCTGGCAGGCTTCGCCGCAATGATAGCAGCTGCATAAGCTGGCTCTATCAGCGGTTTTCACGGCTGGCTTCTATTTCTGGTTGCTGAACGGCGTGCATTTGAGCTGCGGCAAAGCAGGCACAATTATTGTTCCAGCCCTGCAGCATACGCCCCCACTCTTTCTTGCTGTTGGCGAACGTTGTTGTAAAAGCCGTAAGCAGGCTTACTACCGGATGTGTTGCCGGTAACTGCAGCCATTCTGCTTCCTGTTCCATATCTGACACCAGCTGCAGGAGCCCATTTTCTTTTTCCCTTGCTGCCTGCTGCAATACAGTAACCGGAACAGCGATAGGCGGGCCCGGATTATCTTTTGTATCAAATACGCTGAGCACACCCGGGAATACAAACTGCTGCATATAGTCTTTCAAGTCGCCGAAACCTGCTTTCAGCCGGTAAAAGAGCTCGAACAACAAAGCGGCCTCACTGCAAATCGCCGACTGCTGTATATATTGTTCAACAGCCAGGATATGCCTGTCCATAAGAGGATAGACTTCACCGGTGATGCGGTCGCTTATTTCTTTTCCCGAAGATCCGTGCTGGCACAT
>DATJDO010000470.1:0-3571 GCA_035497375.1 Chitinophagaceae bacterium
TGATTGTGGTAGGCAGTCTGTTCTATGTCTTTTTGGGCAAAGAAAGGGGTAACTACTACGGTGACGCCATGGGCTATTATAATTACCTGCCCTCTGCGCTTATCTACGGTACGCTAAAGGAACCACGGGAGCTCCCCAAAGGAACAGAGGTTTCCTTTGGCAGGAACAAAGTACGCGACTACCTGTCACGGATCATAGTCACCCCCAAAGGGTACCTGATGAATCAGTACACCTATGGAATTGCCCTTATGGAACTACCTTTCTTCCTGGCGGCCCATGCCTATGAAAAAGTGTGCGGCCTCCCGGCGGACGGTTTCGACGACATTTACAACTTTTCGATCCAGGTATCCACCCTTTTCTATGCCGTTCTGGGTCTTTATATCCTGTTTCTGTGCCTGAAACGTTTCTTTGATAAAACAGCTGCTTTGCTGGGTCTTTGTATCATCGCATTGGGCACCAACTACCTGTGGTTTGCCACTTTACAGGCCGGGATGGCGCATATCAACCTTTTCTTCCTTGTATCGGCTTTATTGTATTACACCTTACGCGCGCATGAGTCACCGCGCTTCCGTTATTTTCTCTTAGCGGCCCTGAGCCTGGGCATGATCGCCCTGATCCGTCCTACGGATGTACTGTTTATTTCCATCCCCTTGCTGTACAATGTGTACAATTGGGATACATTCAAAGCCAAGCTCCGTTTCCTCAACACACACAAAGGCAAGATTATACTGGCAGCAGTGCTGGCCGTGCCCCTTATTATTCCACAACTCCTGTACTGGAAGACCCTCACGGGACATTACCTGTTTTACAGTTATGGCGAAAACCAGGGCTTCAACTGGAAACATCCCCGCATCTATGAAGGCCTTTTTTCTTACAAGAACGGCTGGCTGGTGTACTGCCCTGTGATGATCCTTTCCCTCATTGGTCTCTTTTTTGTCAAAAAATTAAAACCATTTTTCCTCATCATCATTGGCTCACTGCCGGTATTTATTTATGTGATTTATGCCTGGTATTGCTACAACTACATCAACGGACTGGGATCCCGGCCGATGATCAACATCACACCCTTGCTGGCTTTTCCACTGGTAGCGCTTGTTTCATTTATCCTCAGGCAAAAAAAATGGATCATCTTCTGTTTTGCATTGCTGACCTTGTTTCTTTCCTCTGTTTCCGTCTCTTATTGCCTGCAGCAGGAGAAAGGAATTCTCTGGAGTGAAAATTCGACGAAAACCTTTAACCTGAATATGCTCTTCCGTTACAAGATGCATTACGAGGATATTGTAACCTATGATAATGAGATCATACAGCCAGATAAAAACAAACTAAGCTTTCTCCGTACACTGGCCCTTCAAGACTTTGAACATCTTGATCACCCAAATGTAACTTACGACACCTTTAACCGCTCTAAATTTTACTATTTACAACATGGCGACGAGTACCCTGATGGAGCATTGGATGTTCCCTACGACGCGGCTCGTTTCAAAGGGGGGAAATGGCTAAAGATCAGCGGCAGGTTCAATGCACCGCAGTACAGCGGTTTTTATGACAACCACCTTATCGTGCTCGAGATCAAAAGCGATACCGGCCTGTATTACTGGAAAGGCACTGTGATCAACAATAAAATAGGGCTGGCAGAACAGGCATTGCCACCAGGTGGTTTTACCTTATTTGATGTCCGGCTGCATACTTGGGGAGAAGTCTATTTCTTTGCTCCCCTGCCTCCTCAGATCAAAGACGGGGATGTCATCCATGCCCATATCTGGGCCCTGGGCAGAAGGGATTTGCTGATCGACGACTTTAAAATTGAGCTCTACCGTTAAAAGCAGCCGGCGATACTGCTATTTTTAAGCCTGATTACTTACATTTGGACTGTGCAGTTTACATTCCCTATTTTCCTCGTAGCCGGGCTTAGCCTGCTCATTCCCCTGCTCATACACCTGTTCAATCTCCGCAGGTACAAAACTGTTTTTTTCCCCCATACACGCTTCCTTAAAAACCTGCAGCTGCATTCCCGAAAGCAATCACAGGTACGGTACAAATGGCTGATGGCTGCACGGATGCTTTTCCTGGCCTTGCTGGTACTTGCTTTTGCCCAGCCGTTTTTTAAAAGCAGCAGCAATTCCACAGCAAACACGCTTGTTGCCGTGTACATCGACAATTCGCCCAGCATGTCCCTGCGCAACGGGCAACGCAGTCTGCTGGACATAGCGAAAGAAAATGCCCTGCACCTGCTGCAATACGGCAATGGCAAATTTCTTGTACTCAGCAATGATAAACCCTACAGTTACCTGCCGGTCAACAGGACGCAGGCAGAACAGGCGATCCGGAATATCGGACTATCTTCCGTATCTAAAACCAGCACACAGATACTGAGCGAACTCCAGGGTATGGCACAGGGCGAAAAAACGGACTTTTATTATTTATCGGATTTTCAGCAGTATGCTTTTACTACAGCCCCGGAGCAGGCACAGCTCAAAGACATACAGTTCAACGGCGTAAAGATCAGCGGCACTAAGGTGCAGAATGCCTATATTGATACCGCTTACTTCGAAACGCCGGTACTCCAAAGCAACCAGGGCAACAAGCTGGTGGTGCGTACCAGGTATTTTGGTGAAGCTCCCGAAAACAACAGTGTACTGCAGCTGAGCGTGGATGGTGTAGTCAAAAGTGCTGCATCGCCCGTTTTTACAGAAAACAAAGAACATTACGATACACTGGCCTTCCAGGTAAGTGGGAACGGTTGGCAAAAACTACAACTGACACTGAATGACCCCGGCGTGCATTTTGATGATACCTTTATCATTGCAGCCCGGAGCAGCCCGGAAATGAGTGTACTGGTATTGAATGAATCCGTACCGAACGTCTTTCTGCAGGCAGCACTCCGTTCCTATGCCGGATTTAAAGTCACAGAGGCCGGCATAGGCTCCCGGACTGAAGATATCTCCGCCTATAACCTGATCCTGCTCAACGGAGCGACAACATTAGACGAGGAGCTTGCCGGGAAATTGCAGCAAAGCCTGCTCCGGGGGCAAAATGTAGGTATTTTCCCGGGCCGGCAGGCTCGTTTAGAAGCCATGAACACCGGTTTGCAGCAACTGGCCGATGTACGCATCTCCGGTTGGGACACAGCGGGACAAACCGTGGCCGGCTTGCAAAATGGCAGCCGCCTGATCAGGGATATGTTTGAGCAGGTACCGGAAAATGTACAATTGCCTTATGCCAGCCATCACTATATCCTGAAAGCGGGTTTAAGTGCAGGACAACAATCGATCTTCAGTTTCCGTAACGGAGACCCTTTCTTTGCCCAATACAGCTCCGGAAAAGGGCAGCTCTATCTTTGTGCCACACCCATTGATCCGTCCAGCGGTAATTTCCAGTCCAGTTACTTTTTTGTACCCTTCCTGTACCAGATGGCCAGCCTTGCCAAAGGCAATACCATCTTTGCCATTACAGCCGGACAGAAGGAGCCTCTGTTTGTGAGCCGGAACGGGGGGAATGAACAAAACCTGCTGCACCTGCGATCGGGAAACATGGATGCAATTCCGCCACAAAGGGCAGAAGGCCTGGGTGT
>DATJDO010000471.1:0-11823 GCA_035497375.1 Chitinophagaceae bacterium
GAAAGTTTGCCGCAAGATACTGTGTAATCGGGAAAAAGGAAACCAGCAGCAGCTTATTTCCCTCTGCCTTCCACAATCACGATGATGGTGTACAGCATGATCTTGATATCAAGTGCCAGCGAGCAGTTCTCGATATACAACAAGTCATATTCCATACGCTTTTTCATCTCATCCACATTTTGCGCGTACCCGTATTTTACCATACCCCAGGAGGTGAGCCCGGGTTTTACCTTATGCAGGTAACGGTAATGCGGATGCGTAGTACAGATGATATCGATATAATGTTTGCGCTCAGGTCTGGGTCCGACGAGGCTCATGTCGCCGATCAGTATATTGTAGAATTGGGGAATCTCATCAATGCGCCATTTTCGCATGATACGTCCCCATTCTGTGATCCGCGGGTCATTTTTCCGGGACAGTGCAGGACCGTTTTGCTCCGCTTCTACAAGCATGGACCTGAATTTGATGATGTGAAAACTGCGGCCATAGAGACCGATACGTTCCTGCCGGTAAAAGATAGGGCCGGGAGACGATAATTTGACCTTGATGGCTGCAAAAAGATACACAGGAGACAACACAATCATAGCCAATGCCGAAGCCACAATGTCGATAACGCGTTTGCAAACCACCTGCCAGTCCGGCATCAGCAGGGGCTCAATATGCACCAGTATCGTATCATATACATTGTTTGTCTTTACCGAACCGGAAATGATGTCGTAAAGGTTCGGCAATACTTTTACGGCAACCGCTGTGTAACTCAAGCGCGTTAATATATTTTCGAGCAGGCTGCGTTCGGAACTGTCTACGGCAACAATCACTTCCTCGATTTTATATTCCTCAATAATACTCTCGAGCATAGACAAGTTGCCCAATTGGGGGAGGTAGTGGCTCATACCATTCCCGGTTTCCTTTTCGGAATAGATAAAGCCCTTGAAAATGTTTCCCAGTATTTTATCGTTTTCTGTGATCTGTTTATAAATCTGTATTGCCTGGGCATTTCCGCCTACGATCATCGTGTTGAATCCTACTTTTCCGGAGATAATATTCTTTTTGACCCGGAACAGGATAAACATACGGGCGGCCAGCGTAATGGAGGTATGGATAAAAAAGTACCGCCATGTCATCGTGAAAAAGTAAGAAAACTCGTCCGTATCATTACTCACCAGCACGGTAGACAACAATAGGCTGCCGATGAAACAGGAAATAAACGTACGGTATATTTCACTGATGCGTGATTTGCGGTACAGGTCAAAGTAGGTGCCTGAAAGATAGTACAGGAATAACCATGCCAGAGGGAGCAGGATAAAACCTTCAATAAAGTCGATGGGCTGCATGAAGGTCAGCGCTTCACCGAAGTTGGTCTGCAACAGCGTCTTGTGGCGGATAGCCCAAAAGAGCATCCACGCCAGCGCTCCCGTCAGGAAGTCGGATAACATCAGCCACTTGATGGCCTTTTTTTTCACATCAGACAGGTACATCTCTTGCGCTTAACGTGAAATCACTTTAATGTTGTCGATGATCACGTAGCCTTCCTGGTATTTACCGTCTTCATCATTAAGATTGGCTCTCAGGGTGATGTAAAACTTTGGATAAATGGCATATTTCTTCGTAAAGGAGCCGAGCTCTATATACACTTTGTTCCTTTGCTCTTTAGGATAAAAACCAGCAAAATATTCTCCGTAAACAGTACCGTCGGTTTTCTCACCCTGCAAACCAATCGTAAAGGGAACGGTACAGCGGTATTCTATCTCGAGATAGCATTCATTTTGTGGTGATTCAAAATAGTTGGAAGTGATGTTTTCTGAGGCTTTATGATCCTGGTTCACATACAGTGCTGCAGAATATTGTCCTTCAATGACTTTTGCAGGATCTTTTTCCAGCACAAAAGAGGTGTCGCCGGACAGCTTTTTAAACAAAAGGCCCTCTTCAAAATTTATTTTCATGCGGAAAGACGCGCTGGTCAGGTCCGGAGCATAACGGGTTTTCGGGGTATAGTTCTGTACTTTACCGGGATTGTATTGTACTGTGAGGGTGTCAGAACTGTAAAAAGGATAGGAAAACACATAACTTTTCAGACCCTGGTTGGTGACCTGTGGTATGATCTGTGCCACACTGGTTTTACTCATCATCAGGGGGATGGTGCAAGGCAGGTCAAAGGTCCCCACTGTTATATCGTCAATCGCCACTTTCACAGAGGGGATTGCATGAAAAGAGCTGCCCGTTACATTAGAGTCCGCATTGTTGAATACAAAGGGCTCAAGGTGAAGATAAGTTGGGATTTGCTCTTTAGGGTTGACGACATTGCAGGCTGAAAAAAGAAAACTGAGAAATATAATTGAGAATAAATGTCTGATCATTATAATATGGTAAAAGGGCTTCTAAGTGTATAAATGATGCTTCTGAATGTATAGGTGTTGCTTCTGAATGTATAACGCTTATGTTGTCTATTCATTGTGCAATTTATTGTGCAGGCTCATTTTTTTTAGAATTTGATGGGCTACTTCCATGGCCTGGTATCCGTCAAACGCCGTTACTTTCACAGGCTGATCGTTGACAATGGCCGATGCAAAGGCTGCAAGCTCCATCCTGATAGCATTGACCGCGGGTATCTCCGGGTTGCTTACGGAAAGAATTTTTTGTTCTCCATTGGCCATATCTACCGGGATGTCAAAAGAATGTGCTGTTTTTGCTGCATCTTTTGTATCCAGGCGGATGATCTCCGTCTTTTTATCCAGGAAATCAACGCTGATGTAAGCATCCCTCTGAAATAATCTCATTTTTCGCATGCGTTTGAGGGAGATCCGGCTGCTGGTCAGGTTGGCAACACAGCCGTTGTCGAATTCAATACGGGCATTGGCAATATCCGGTGTTTCGCTCATCACAGTCACCCCGCTTGCCGAAATACGTTTGACAGGCGATTTGACCAGGTGCAGGATGATATCGATATCATGGATCATCAAGTCCAGGATCACAGAAACGTCGGTTCCCCTGGGATTGAAAGTTGCCAGCCGGTGACTTTCAATAAACATGGGTTGTAAGTGGGTGTCCCCGAGCGCCAGCAGCGCAGGGTTAAAGCGTTCTACGTGCCCGATCTGGCATTTGACATGCGCTTCTTTGACCAGCTTGATCAGTTCCTGGGCTTCGGCAAGTGTGTTGGTAAATGGTTTTTCAACAAAAATATGTTTACCAAGCAGCAAGGCAGACTTCGCCAACTCGTAATGATGGATAGTAGGGGTGACAATATCGATGGCATCAACGGCCTGCAACAAAGACGTGCTGTCTTCAAAACGGGGCACATGGTATTGCTCTCCTGCCGAACGGGCATTTTCATCGTTTGGATCATAAAAACCCACCAATTCTACACCAGGTATTTCCTTCCATTGCTGGATATGTATTTTGCCAAGATGTCCTGTTCCGAAGATGCCTATTTTGAGCATACTGTCCCTGTACTGTATTTTTTTGTTCTGAATATTGCTGTAAGAGCTGCAAGTTAAGGGAATTGGGCAATTTGTCAACTGTCCGGTACCGCAATTTCAGGTATAAAAATACCCGGGATGTATGTCCCGGGTACTTCCATGCACTTTACAGTTACAATTTGATTTCACATTCTGTCCGGATACCGGCAACGTCACTGTCCCCTTTGTCGCATTCAGCACGGGCATCTTTCAGGGCCTGCTTATTCAGTACTTTCTTGTTTACAATTGAGGTAGAGCCTCCGGTAGAAGTAGAACATTCGCAGGTGTACTCTTTGCGGCAGGAGCCCAGGCAGATTGCGGATAACAAAGCGGTGCTTACAAGTAACTTTTTCATAAAATATAAATTTATCAGTTAGTAATACTGTAAAATTATATGCTATGCATCCGCTTTTGAAAATGTGTAATCTATGGTTTTGTTAAACTGAAAGAGCCTGTAAAGAATGTCTTAAATGAAACAAAGAGTTGTGTGAATTTAGGGGTGTTTTCAGCTCATGCAATGCCTTCCCGCGCAAAGCTGAGGTACTGGTTGCGTGCAATAATAATATGGTCAATGAGTTCTATATCCATCATTTTTGCCGCTTCGCGCAATTTACTGGTCAGTTTCTTATCTGATGCACTGGGCATCCTGTTGCCGGAAGGGTGATTGTGTGCGACAATAATTTTCGAACTGTTGCACATCAGGGCGCTCTTAAGGATCATGCGGATATCGGCAATAGTAGAAGAAAGGCCCCCACTGCTGACGAACTCGTATTTGATCAGCAATTGGGCATGATTCAGGTATAAGACGCAAAACCTTTCGTGTTCCAGGTCCTGAAGTAAGGGGAACAGGAGTTCGGACGCATCTTCCGCATTTTTAATGTGCTGCCGGTCCAGGACAACGCCGATCTGTCTTCTTTTTCCCAGTTCCATTGCTGCGTTGATGATAATCGACCTTGCCTGCCCGATGCCATGGATCTTTTGCAGATCGGTGATGGGTAGTTTCCCGAGTTCATTTAGATTATTATGTGCCAGATCAAGTATCTCTCTGCCAAGGTCCAGGGCAGATTTGACGGGAGTACCGCTGCCAATCAGTATACTCAGCAGCTCCGCATCGCTCAAAGCCGTTGCTCCTTTTGATTCTAGCTTTTCCCTGGGCTGATCGTCTTCTGCCCAATCTCTCATGGCCTTCTTATTTGTATTTTTTCCCTTATTCATGGCATTAAGGTACAAATATCTTACCGGGATTCATAATTTCTTCAGGATCAAAAATATGTTTAATCGATTTCATCAGGCTCAGCTGTGCATCCGAAAAGGCAATATCCATGTAATGTTTTTGCACAAAACCGATCCCGTGTTCCCCAGAGATGGTTCCGCCCAACTGCACCACTTTTTCAAAAATTTCCCTGATGCCCAGCGGTAGTGTATGCTTCCAATCTTCATCACTCATATCGCCTTTCACAATATTCACATGCAGGTTCCCATCGCCGGCATGTCCGTAGCAGACAGAGCGAAAACCATATTTTTTTCCTGTCGTTTTTACACAGTCCAGCAATTGGGGCAGAAAGGCGCGGGGGACAACGGTGTCTTCTTCTTTGTAAATGGAATTTCCTTTGACGGCTTCACCCACGATCCTGCGCAGCTTCCATAAGGTTTGTTTTTGCTCTGCGCTTTCAGCAAACAGGATTTCGCCGGTATCGTATTGCTGTACCAATTCGCTGATCGTTGCCGCTTCGCGGAACAACTGCTCTGTATGATGGCCGTCCAGCTCTACGAGCAGGTGTGCCTGTATGTCTTCCGGCACGGTAATGCCCGAGGCAGGGAAATAATTGATCGCACAGTCCAGCGCATCCCGCTCCATAAACTCCAGTGCTGATGGGGTAAGCCCCGACAGGCAGATAGTATTGACAGCCGCACAGGCTTCATGCGCTTTGCGAAAGGGGATCAGCAGCAGCAGGTCTTGTGTCACTGCCGGGATGAGCCGGAGCACAATCTTTGTCACGACGCATAAAGTGCCTTCACTGCCGACGATCAGCTGTGTCAGGTTATAGCCTGTGGCGTTTTTCAATACATTGGCTCCCGTCCACATCACCGTGCCATCGGGTAACACAATTTCAAGATTCAGCACATAATCTTTAACAACACCATATTTCACGGCCCTGGGGCCACCTGAATTTTCGGCAACGTTTCCCCCGATAAAGCAAGAGCCGCGGCTGGCAGGATCGGGAGGGTAGAACAGGCCTTTTTCTTTAACGGCCTGTTGCAGTACTTCCGTGATTACTCCCGGCTCTGTTGTTACCTGGAAATTCTGCGTATCAATAGATAGGATACGGTTCATTTTGCGCATATCCAGGCATACACCACCATATACCGGTAGGGCGCCACCACTCAGGCCCGTGCCTGCTCCGCGTGGCGTAACCGGTATGCGCTGTTGGTGACAATATTGCATGATCACGCTGACTTCCGCCGTACTGTTGGGTTGTAGCACGAGCGCGGGGCGGTAATGAAGGTCTTCTGTATGGTCTGCTGCGCAGCGATCCAGGTTTTCGGCATCTGCCAGTACATTTTCGCTACCGATTGCCGCGGTAAAAAACTGTATATCAGCAGGAGCAATTTCTTTGTAAGGCACAGGCAATTATTTAAAAGCGTATTGAACCAGGTTCGCACCCATCTGCAGGGCAGCCACTCTTTTTTCAGGAGTATCATGATGCACATCTGCATCTTCCCACCCGTCTCCCAGGTCCGTTTCAGAGCTGTAATAGCATACCAACCGCCCTTTGTAGATCAACCCGAAGCCCTTAGGCGGCTTATTGTCATGTTCGTGGATTTTGGGCAGGCCGTTTGCAAAATTGAATTTCTGATGATAAACGGGATGCGAAAAAGGTAGCTCTGTAAGGCTGAGTTCCGGAAACACTTTTTTTAATGCAGGCCGCACATATTCATCCAGCCCGTAGTTGTCGTCTATGTGCAGAAAACCACCTGCTTCAAGATAAGTGCGTAGATTTTTGGCTTCTGCATCGCTGAGTACCCAGCGGCCGTGACCCGTCATGTGCACGAAAGGGTAGTTGAACAGGTCGGGGCTGCCTACCTCCACCTGCGCCTCCCGACTGTCGATACGGGTATTTAATTGCTGGTTGCAAAACTGGGCCAGGTTTTTCAACGCTGTAGGATTGGCATACCAGTCGCCACCACCGTTGTACACCAGCAACGCCAGTTTGATTTGCTGCGCATGGGCCTGCACTGTTCCGCTTAGCAGGAGTGTGAGGGCTATTGTTCTGATGAATATTTTATGCATGATTCAATAAGTTGAAGTAAGCACACACCGCCATAGCTGCGGTTTCGGTGCGCAAACGTTGTGTACAGAGGCTGATGCCTTTAAAGCCTTTTTCCATAGCCTGTGCGATTTCTCCTTCTGTAAAATCTCCTTCCGGACCAATCAATACAATGGTTTCCTGATCCCGTTGTGCCACTCCGCCAAAGACTTCCCTGGCGTATTGTTCGTCGCAGTGCGCTATTAATTTTTGCTCCAGGTGTGCATATTGCTCCAGTACCTTTTCTACGGGACTGGGGGCATTTAATGCCGGTAAAAAATATTGCCGGGATTGCAGCATGGCAGAAATAAGGATGCTCTGTGCCCGGTCTGTACGGAATTTCTCCCTTTCCGTACGGGCTGAAATGAGGGGAGTAATACTGCCGACACCAAGCTCAGTAGCCTTTTCCAGCAACCACTCATTGCGGCTGGCATTTTTGGTAAAGGCGATACACAGGTGCAATGGAAAGCGGGGTTTGCTGTATACGGTTACGACACCGAGCTGAACACTGCAGCGCTTTTTGCCAACAGCAACAATTTCCGCCTCGGCGCTACAGCCCTGGCCGTTGCTCAGTATGATGCGGTCTCCTTCCTGTTTGCGCAGTACCTGTACCACATGTTTTGCAGTGTCTTCAGACAGTTCCAGCGCAGCACCGTCGCGGAGTACGTCCTCCTGGAAAAAAAAGGGAAGATGGGCCATTGGGGCAAGTTAATACGAAAATCCCTTATCCCTGCAGTTTTGCCCTTGTGTGCACTAAAAATCATGGCTTTAGCATCTTTTTGGGATATTTCAAAGGGTAATAGCAATAATAACAATTACTTTAAAAAGCCCATTCTTTTCTTTACCCGGTTTTATTATCTTTGCGTCCGTCGGGTAAGAATCTGTAGTGTTTCCATAACCATCTTTTTCAATTTTTCTAATCATTATGGGGTACATCAAAGACCATTTCAAAGAAGTTGCAGACAGAGAATCTGCAGAGATCAAAAAACTTATAGCAGAACACGGAGAACTGTCGCTGGGTGAAGTAACGGTGGCGCAGGCCTACCAGGGTATGCGCGGTATTCCGGGACTGATCACTGAAACCTCATTGCTGGATGCTAATGAAGGCATCCGTTTCCGTGGTTATTCAATACCAGAATTGCGTGAAAAGTTACCAAAAGCCAATGACGGGAAAGAACCTTGCCCGGAAGGATTGTTTTACCTGATGCTGGTAGGCGAAATCCCGTCTGATGAAGACGCAGGCCACATCTCGGCCGTATGGGCGCGTCGCAGCCATGTGCCGAACCACGTGTTCCAGGTGATTGAAGCCCTTCCTGTTTCTACGCATCCGATGACCCAATTCTGTACTGCCGTACTGGCCTTGCAGACAGAGAGCAAATTTGCCAAAGCATACGAAAGCGGTATCTCTAAAAAAGAGTACTGGGACTATACCTACGAGGACACGATGACGCTGATTGCGCGCCTGCCCCGTGTTGCAGCGTATATCTATCGTCGCAAATACAAGAACGGTGAGCACATCCAACCGGATGGCATGCTGGACTGGAGCGCCAACTTTGCTCATATGCTTGGTTTCGATAATGAAGGTTTCAAAGAGCTGATGCGATTGTACCTGACTATCCATGCCGACCATGAAGGTGGTAACGTATCTGCTCATGCTACTCACCTCGTTGGTTCTGCATTGAGCGATCCTTATCTGTCCTTTACCGCAGGTATGACGGGTCTTGCAGGTCCTTTGCACGGATTGGCCAACCAGGAAGTGATCCGCTGGATCGAAGAGTTGCAGGCCAACCTGGGTACACAGGAGCCTAGCAAAGAGCAAATCGCCGATTATATCAAAAAGACCCTGAGCGAAGGAAAAGTGGTACCAGGATATGGTCACGCGGTATTGCGTAAAACCGATCCGCGCTTCACCGCACAAATGGAATTTGCAAAAGTGCATTGCCCTGACAACCCGACAGTGAAAACAGTTTGGAATGTATATGATGTGGCTCCGGATATCCTGGAATCTACCGGCAAGATTAAAAATCCATGGCCGAACGTTGATGCGCATTCAGGCGCTTTGCTGAAGCACTACGGACTGGTAGAAGAAGATTTCTACACGGTACTGTTCGGTGTAAGCCGTGCATTGGGTGTACTGGCCAGCCTTTGCTGGGACAGGGCCCTGGGCTTCCCGCTTGAGCGTCCGAAATCAATGACTACTGAGTGGGTAAAAAATTACATCGCGAAACAAGCTGTGAAATAATACAGGTTTCACGAAATAAGAAAAAGGCCGCAAATATCATTTGCGGCCTTTTTTATGCCCGGTTGCAACCAGGTTTTACTTTTGTATTATTCGTTTTTTACAATGGTAGATACCTTAGTGATTTGCTGCTCCCCGTTGCGTATGCTGATCGTGTATAGGCCATTGGCAAAACCACTCAGGTCAATGCGTTGAACAGATGGTGCAGGCTCCGTATGAACCGAAAGTAAAGCCTGACCAAGCACATTGGTAACAGTGATTGTACTGTTTCCAGGTGCCTTTTCAAGTGTTACGATCCCTTTTGTAGGATTAGGATATAGTAGAAAACCTGCAGCAGTGGTTTTCGGTACACTGAGCACCCTGTCTTCGATACTCCACAATTGACTATAGTTATTATTATAGGACGCTACAAAGAACAGTTTGTCGTTAAACAGGGTTAAAAAAGGGTAACTGGTGACCATGTCTTTCCTTAGTGGGAAAGAAGAGGGGTAGAGCATGACCGTTCCGGTATCCGTACCATCCGTTTGAAATAATTGCTGCCCTAATGTATCCGAATGGGAAGCTGTAAAGTACAATTTTGATCCATACACAATCAGCCAGGCCGGCCATGCCGGATTAGAGCCCGGGTAGATATCCTTTACCAATCTGGTTCCGGTTTCGGTGCCATCTGTACACCACAACTCTCTGCCGGCGCTGATATCAAATGCGTTGAAATAAAGCTTCCCTTTGTAGCTGGTCATCCAGGCAGGGTCAGAGCCCATTACTGAACCTATATAAGTATTGATGTCTTTGACCATATGTGTACCGGCTACAGTTCCATCAGAGATCCAGAGTTCCCTGCCATGTGTACCGTCATCCGCAACAAAAAATAGTTTTCCCTCATGCTCTGTAAACGAGTAGGGGGACGAATGGCCTGCACCGGGGTTAATATCCATAAACAGTTTCGTGCCACCACTAGTGCCGTCACTGACCCAGAGTTCGAAGCCGTTTGTCTTATTGTTGGCGGAGAAATACAATTTGTCCTTGAATACAAAATAGTAATTGGGGTTCGAACCAGAATCTCCCGGGTAAATATCAATTACTTTTTTAGCTGAAGTGGAGCCATCCGTTACCCAGAGTTCAGATTGATACGTATAAGGCGTTTCGGAGCCGGTGAAAAAGAGTTGCTCTTTGAAGACAGTGGGTTGTGAGCTTTGAAAATAAACACCTTCCACCCTGTCTACACCCTTCATGCTGCTGTTGGTAAAGCGTAATTGTGTCCCCACAGTCAGCTCATTAATAAAGAAATACAATTGGTCTTTATAAGTGGCCAATGGCTTGGGGTTAGAACCAGTGGTTCCGCTGTGTATGTCTTTGTACAATACCGGACCTCCACCGCTTTTATCATAAATCCAAAGCTCACGGCCGTGTACACCATCGTCTGCGTTAAAAAATAATTTCCCCCCGGACTCCCTAAAAAAATTGGGTTGAGCACTTGCGTCCCCGGGGTTGATATCTTTGACCAGGTTTGTTGTGCTACCGTTGCAGGACCAAAACTCATGTCCTCCGCTATTGCCATAAGCACCAAATATAAGATCGCCCTTGTATACACTGAGCGCCCAGGGGAAAGAGTAACCAGCCGTATTACAGGGATATTCTTTAAAGCTGATCTGCCCTGTTGCTTTACCGGATGGCAGAAAGATTGTGGTTGATAAAAATAGATATATAAGTCGTTTCATGGGATTTTTCCGAAATATAGAAAGGAAAAAGCATAAAGAATAATTTAGGGGTGAGGGTTCTATTGCGTTTGTCGGTATGGTATTGAAAAAACGCTCAAATTTGCACTACTGTTTTATGGAGAAAATACTGGAATGCATTCCAAACTTTAGTGAAGGCGCTGACAGCGCTGTCATAGAAAAAATAGCCCTTGCCATACAATCTGTAAGTGGCGTATGGCTGCTGCATACAGACCAGAGCCCGGCAGCCAACCGTACTGTGATCACCTTTGCCGGTACGCCGGAGGCTGTTGTTGAAGCGGCGTTTAGGGCTATTAAAAAAGCTGCAGAGCTTATTGATATGAGCCGGCAGGAAGGTGTGCATCCCCGTATCGGCGCTACAGATGTTTGCCCCCTGGTACCCCTGCAGGGTATGAGCATGGAAGAAGCTGACGCATATGCACAGCAGCTGGGCCGCCGTGTGGGACAGGAATTGAACATTCCGGTTTTCTTGTACGAATACAGCCAGGCCTTGCCTTATCGGAAAAGCCTGCCGCAGATCAGGAAAGGCCAGTACGAAGGCCTGGCGGCAAAAATGCAATTACCCGAATGGGCGCCTGATTTTGGTCCCCGGGAAATGAACCGGTCTGCAGGGGCAACGGTTTTGGGTGCACGGCGTATTTTAGTGGCTTTCAATATTTCACTGGACACAACGGATGTCCAGGTCGCAGAGACTATTGCCCAACAGATGAGGACGGTATCCCGTTCAGAAAGCGCATTGCCGCGGCTCAGGGCTATCGGATGGTATATGGCCGACTACGGACAAGCACAGGTTTCATTTAATTTACTGGATTTTCGCGAGACTTCGCCTCTGCAAGTCTGGCAGCGCTGCGCCGCACTGGCGAAAGCTTTGGGCGTCACCCTGACCGGCAGCGAAGTGATCGGGCTGATACCGGAGGCCTGCCTGTTGGAAGCAGGGGACTTGGCGCTGAAGGAAGGGGATGCAGCAGCAGGAAAAGATCGTATAAGCGCGGCCATTGCGTATATGGGCCTGGATCAATTAAAACCTTTCGCGCCGGAAGAAAAAATATTGGAGTATGCATTACAAAAACATTCCGACATTCGCC
>DATJDO010000472.1:0-3116 GCA_035497375.1 Chitinophagaceae bacterium
GGCCGAGAAGAACAATTCGTAATGAATTTTATCTTCGGGTATGCCCGCTTCTGCCAGGACTTCCTTCCCTTCCTGGATCATTTCTTCCGGGCCGCACAGGAATACTTCACTGATCGTTGCCGGGTCGATGATTTTGTCCATGAAATAAGCCACTTTATCCTTGTCAATGCGCCCATGCAACAGGGCTGCATCTGCCTGTTCGCG
This sequence comes from Chitinophagaceae bacterium, assembly GCA_035497375.1. Taxonomy (GTDB): domain Bacteria; phylum Bacteroidota; class Bacteroidia; order Chitinophagales; family Chitinophagaceae; genus Rurimicrobium. The sequence continues at coordinate 205 of DATJDO010000472.1, forward strand.
ACTGAGAATATGATAGATGCTGAAGCGTTCCATATATTTATTTTTGAGCGCTTCCAGCTCACTTTTGAAAATGATAGAGCCCCTGTTCTTATTGCCATATACAAGGCAAAACTGGCTTCCGGGCTCGGATTGTAATACCGTTTTGATGATCGATAAAACCGGAGTGATACCGCTGCCTGCAGCAAAGGCCAGGTACTGCTTTTTATGGCTTTTATCCAGGGGGGTGGTGAACAGGCCCTGTGGTGCCATGGTGTCCAGCACATCGCCTACCTGGAGTTCGTTGTTGACGAAGGAGGAGAAAATACCGTCTTCGACCTGTTTGATGGCCACGCGCAATTCATTGTCAGCTGGACTGCTGCAAATTGAGTACGAGCGGCGTGCTTCAGTGCCGTCAAAGTTCTTCCTGAAGGTCAGGTACTGGCCATGTTTGAACACAAACTCTCCCTGCAGGGTTTCCGGTACTTCAAGGGACACAGAAACACATTCGGGTGTTTCGCGACGGATACTCTTTATTTTAAGCGGATGAAATGTTACGGACATTATTTTTATGCTTTTATACCATTCATTAAAAGTGCACTGATATCTTTTGCAAGGTCTTCTTTGCTTACATTACGGCCTGGCTTGTACCACAGTTCCACCCAACGCAGTGCTGAGAGGATGGTAAAGAGCGCAATGGAAACATTCATGGGTTTAAAAAAACCCTGTTCCATGCCTTGTTTCAGCAGGGCGGCGAAATGCTTTTCATACGCATTACGCATGGTTTTGAATTCGGTCATTTTTTCGGCGCTCAAAAATTTCCAGTCGTTGTTGAGTACCGAGACTGCTGCCCCGTCTTCAATGATCATCTGTACATGAAAGGCAATCATCAATTCCAGTTTACGTGGGTAGTTGATATCCTGCCTTTCGATCTCCGATAATTGCTCGTCATACTTCCTGCCCGCTCCGAAGCAGATCTCTTCGAGAATCTCATCTTTGGAACGTATATGGTTGTACATGCTGGCCGCTTCGATGCCTACCTTTTCGGCCAGGTCGCGCATTGACGTACCTCCAAACCCTTTTTCCCTGAAGAGTTTGGCCGCTTCCTGAAGAATCAGGTCTTTTTTGGCGGAGCGTGTTTTCACTACAACAAAGTTACACTATTATTACAAATACTAACAAACGTTAGTTAGTTGATTAAATATTTGTATTTTTATTGGGAGCAAAAACTGGTGAAATACCGTAGGTTTATGTCAGCCAAAATTTATAAACATGAAAAAACAAATACAAAAAACCTTACTCATTTTAAGTTTGTTTTGTTTCAGCAGCTCTTTACTTTTCGCAGACCCTGTTGTGAAAACTACCACATCAAGTGCTAAAAAGAAGCCGGTAAAAAAGAAAAAAACGCCGCTCCGGAAAGGTTCTATCTATGTGGTGGCTACAAAACAGAAGGTACCCCTGATGTACTCTAAAGCCTACACAAAGTCTGGTAAGAATATATTTGTGACCACTTATAGCGTATATAATAATAAAAACGAGGGTATTGCCAACATCAGGGCCACGCATAATAAGACGACACACGCGGTAGAAGTGGTGATCAGGGATTTCCAGGTCAGCGGCAATCCTGTTGTCAACATTGAAAAAACAAACTATGAAACTCCCTATATGGGGCGCTTTGGCTCTATCGGTAAGGTGGGTGCCGGTGCAGGGCGGGGTAAGGCTGATAACCCGGGGCAGATGATCGTAAAATTTATCAGCAAGCGGTTTGATTATGTAAATGTGGTCAGCATTGCTGATGCACACGAAGATTCGGGCAAGCAATTGCAGGTCTATGTGCTGGACGAACAGTCGGGCTCCTAAATTCAGAAGAAGGCGTCTTCAATGTGCAGGATTTCCGGCACCTGATTTTTCTGCACAATACTGATGATGTCGAACCGTATGGGCTTTGTGCATTTTTTCTGCTCAAAATAGTCCTCCGCGGCCATTTTGAGCAGATTTTTTTTGTGGGGTGTGACTGCTTCTTCCGGGTAACCAAACAAGAGGTTGCTCCTTGTTTTAACTTCTACAAATACGATGCAATCATGGCTTTCTGCAATGATGTCAATTTCCTTTTTACCACTACGCCAATTGGTGTCGAGAATCCTGAACCCTTTATTTTTTAAAAAATTCACAGCCAGCAGTTCGCCGTTTGTCCCTATTTCATTATGTTTGAACATTCAAATACAAATATGGAAGAATTAATCGTTCAGTTTACGCAGCAATTGCGTGAGTCTCTCAATATATCAAATACCTACAAATTTACTGCGGCAAAAAATAGTAAGTTCAATAATGTTATCCTCACGGGCCTGGGCGGCAGCGGTATTGCCGGTTCTATTGTTCAGAATTATGTTTTCGATAAAATAAAAGTCCCTTTTGTTGTCAACAAAGATTATTTCCTGCCTGCTTTTGTAGGCAAAGATTCACTGGTCATCGTATCTTCTTATTCTGGCAATACCGAAGAAACGGTTGCGGCGCTGAATATGGCCATTAAACTGAAGGCGACTGTGGTCTGTATCACTTCAGGCGGAAAAATTGCCGATATTGCTCAAAAGAAAAAAGTAGATTGTATCATATTGCCTTCGGGTATGCCTCCCAGGGCCTGTATCGGGTATTCCATGCTGCAGGTAATCAGGACGTTTGAACATTTTGGCCTGGTCAAAAATGTGCTTTCAAAAGACATTCCTGCTGCGATTGCTTTGCTGGATAAAGAAGAAAAAGACATCCGCAGGAAGGCAAAAGCCATTGCTGCAAAGCTAAATGGTAAATTACCGGTTATTTACTCCGCTGCAGATTACGAAGGCATGGCCATCAGGTTCCGCCAGCAGCTCAATGAAAACAGTAAAATACTAACCTGGCATCATGCGATTCCGGAAATGAATCATAACGAACTGGTAGGC
>DATJDO010000473.1:0-2931 GCA_035497375.1 Chitinophagaceae bacterium
CAGGTATTGATCGGTAAAGAAGTTGTTGGTTGCCCCTGTTACTTCAGCGTTGTTGACATACCATTGGAATTTCGGGGCGGCGCCTCCATTTACCGGCGTAGCAGTAAACGTAATGAAGGTGCTGTCGCAAGAAGGAATAGAACCGGAAGTCACTGCTACCGAAGCCGAGGCCGCCACCGTACCGAAGGCAATAGTGATGGTATCGGAATTAACAGGAGTGGTGGTACAGGATGAGTTAGGTGTTACATAGCACCAAACCTGGTCTCCTGAAGCCAGGGAACTTGTCATAAAAGTATCGGCTGTTCCCATTGTTGTTCCATTCACTTTCCAGTCATACAGGGGAGAAGGTCCACCACCAGTGACATTTGCTTTAAACACAAGCGTTTGACCGGCACAACCGGGATTAGTACCTGATTTCAGTACATTTTTAACAATAGCAGTCGTTGTGCTGGATATATTCACAACAATCGGTAACGCAGTAGAACTATCATCTCCGCAAGGTGTTGTATAGTAAATCCTCGCAGTTACCACATCACCATCAGACAGGCCGCCGGAAGAGAAAGTGTTGGTAATAGAAGCTTGCATCACACCATTGACAAACCAGCGGAAAGCCGGTGTACCTTTTTCAGGTGTAGCGGTAAAGGTAAGCAAGTCGCCGGCACAACTGGGGTTAGTACCACCGGTCAATGCCATAGCCACAGTGTCTTTGTCAGAATCCTGGATAAAGATACCGTAGTCTTCGGCCTGTGCGTTATTGGAATAGGTACCACAAGCCATATCGGTAATAGAAGCACTGGTCAGTGCAGCGACTACACGCATCCTTAACCAGGTACAGGTAGTTGCTGTTGACGGTACCGTAAAGCTGCCTGAATGCGACACTTCCCCGCCGGAAGTAGAAGTATTGCTGAATACTTCCTCTCCTGCATCGGAGAAATCACCATCGGCATTATAGTCAATAAACACTTTTACTTTCTGAGCCGATCCGGCTGTAATCACAGTAATCGGGTTCAGGCTTCCTTTAGCCAGCACAGCCTGTTGTGTGTAGGCATGGTCAATATAGGCTTTACCTTCCAGGCCCACATCACCTGTATAGACCTGCATGCCGTTAAATTCTACGACATAAGGTCCTGCGCTTGTAGTGGTGCCGCTGAAAGTAGGAAGACAGGCGTTGGTAACCGGTCCGGTTGGCGCTACCAGTCCCATTGAGCTTTTGAATGCAGCATGTTGGTTGTCCAGGGTGAACAATACCCTGTCGCGCTGGCCTGGTGTAAAACGGTCCGGGCCGTATACACTGCCCGGGTAAGAGTAATCACAATTGGTGTAATCCATCACATTGTAGATAACACCTTTGTAAGAAGCACCCGATGTGCACGGATTTGCATCGGAAGGAGGGCACCAACCCGGCCAGTGGTTTGAACCGTAGTGAGGCTCGGTGTCGCAGACCATGTCTCCATCTGCAGTACAGTCCGCATTCGAAGGGCAGGTGGCTGTTCCGCCATCACCCTGAAAAGTATGCAACAGGCTGAACGCGTGGCCAAACTCATGTGCAACCGTCGTACTGCCGGATCTTACCTGCGAGGCTACGACTACCATGCCGTCTACCGTAGGGTAGTAAGGAAGATAAGCATAACCTGCAATACCACCTGTAGAATACAAATCATTACCATCGATCTTGTTCACGATGTATACATTGTAATAATCGGAAGGATTCCAGCGGCTCAAACCCATAATATCTTCTGTCTCCACACCGGTGCTGGCATTTCTTTTGACGCCATACGTATTGTATAACGAAAGGGAGGTAGTACCATCGATACGGATGATACCGTTCGTAGCCGCACCTGAAGGAGTCCTTTTAGCCAGGACAAACTTCAGTGGTATACGCGTACCGCCGCCGGAAGCGCCGGTAGTGCTGTCCGGGAAAGGAAATTCCGCAGCATAGTTCTTGTTCATGTAGTCGATCATCTGGGCGATCCGCAGGCTGTCCACATTATATTTTGCAGTTGAACTGACTGCTTCGCCCGTATGGATCACATGCATCACCATAGGAATTTCATAGACGTATCCTTTAGACGTATGGGTGAGCAAGCCCCTGGACATCATTTTGGCATACTTTACCCAGCCATTCTGCATGGATCTTACTGCCTTTTCGTAGTTACGATCTGTCCGCATCATCTCCTTGTGCAAATCATCAAACCCACAGGGATTAATGCTTTGCGCAAAACTCACCATACCCGCCAGGAGTAAAGCGAAAGAAAAAAGAGTTAACTTTTTCATCATATCTGTTTGTTTAAAAATTTTTATGGTGTTAAGACGATGGTAAAAATAAGACTTCCTAGGGATATTTTCACTTTTTTTAAGCAAAAACACCCTTTAGTCAAACTTAATGTATATAAAAAACTACTTATCTGCGGTATACAGGCTGGAGATACCAAAAGTGAGCGGGGTAGCTTTGGCATTTTTAAACCCGCATTGCTCCAGGATGGCGCAAAAATCCCGGCCTTCGGGGAAGGCCATAACCGAATCGGGCAGGTAAGTATATGCTGTGGCATGCTTAGACACCATTTTGCCCAGTAAAGGCAAAATATATTTGAAATAAAAGGCAAACACTTGCTTGACCGGGAATGTCTTGGGCTTCGAAAACTCCAGGATAGCAAGTTTGCCCCCGGGGCGCATGACCCTGCTCATCTCCGCCAATCCTTTGTGCAGATCCTGGAAGTTGCGGGTACCATAGGCACACAGTACCGCATCAAAATGTTGATCGGCATAAGGAAGGTTTTCACTGTCCGCCACGGTCATGCCGATACGGTCTGAAAGGGAACGTTCAGCAATCTTTACCTTACCTACCTCCAGCATCTGGGCTGCAATATCGATACCGGTCACCTGTGCCTGCGGCAATTCCAGCGCTGCGGCTATTGCCAGGTCTCCCGTACC
>DATJDO010000474.1:0-2240 GCA_035497375.1 Chitinophagaceae bacterium
ACGGCTCTGTACGGATCAACGACCTCAAGGCTATTTACTGCCGCCAGGGCGAGACCCTGCTGGACAAAGCCATGAAGTACAACATCCGCTACGCGCGCCTGCTCGAGATCAATGAACTGGCAGACGAGCCTTTGAAAAGGGATATGTATGTCTACCTGGAGCCGAAGAAATCGAAAGGGGCTCACCCGACTTATACCGTAAAGGAAGGGGAAACCATAGAGATCATTGCACATAACGAAGGGATGAACAGCCGCCAGCTCAGGATATTCAACCTGCTGGCCCAGAATGAACAACCGGATGCCGGCGCTGTTCTCAAACTGCAGGTGCAGTCTGATGAGCGCCCGGCCAGCCATAAAATGGTTAAAGCAGAACCTGCTGCTGTTACCGTACCGCCCGTTAAATTGGTTAATCCCGCTGCTCCTGCCAAACAGGATGATTTTATACCGACTAAAAAGTCGATCCAGAAAACAGAAGAGCTGAAAAAAGAAGAAACAGAAATGGAGTTTGGTTACGGTGCAGCACCAATACCTGATATGCAGGTTACAGTACCGGCAAAAGCAGCGCCACTGGCACCACCTGTAGCAGACCCCATCAGGCAGAAAGCAGCAACAGCCCCCAGGCTGAGCAACACCACGATACAGACGGCAAACAGGGCTGTACAAGCTCCTATGGTCCAACAGGTGCCGGCAGCGGCCCCTAAGCAGGCCAACCCCGGCAACAACAGCAAACTGGAAAGCGAGCTGGCCGCCCGTAGCGATGCCGGAGATTTGCCACAGTCGCTTGAACCGGAAGCTCCGGCGTCATCGACGAATGAGCCGATGGACGAACTGGCGCAACTGAAGGCCAAACTGGACAAAGCGGTCTATGCCCGTTCTTCAAAATCGAACATAAAGGTGAGTGGCGATGATTCTTCTGCAGTGTTCAACACGAAAAGCAATATCAGCGCACCAACACAAAAAGCCACAAGTGCTGTGCTGGAAGCCGGAAGCAACACTTCCGTGTTTCATGTAGTACAAAAAGGAGAGACCGGTTACAGCATTGCCAAAAAGTATGGCATTAAAGTCAAAGACCTGAACGATATGAACAACCTCAACTTTGAAGGCATCAAAACGGGACAAAAACTCCGTGTTAAATAACGCTCGGCAAGAGCACCAATCATCAAAAAAACAGCATGAGCGAAGAGAAATCTCTTAATTTTTTAGAGGAAATTATAGAAAAAGATATTGCAGCCGGTATCAACAACGGCCGCATCCATACCCGTTTTCCACCGGAACCGAACGGCTACCTGCACATCGGCCACGCCTCGTCTATCTGCCTCAACTTTGGCCTGGCTCAGCGGTACCATGGTTCCTGCAACCTGCGTTTCGACGATACCAATCCTTCAACAGAGGAAACGGAATATGTGGAGAGCATCAAGGCAGATGTACAATGGTTGGGCTTTGAATGGGCCAACGAACTATACGCCTCCGATTACTTCGAACAACTGTATGGTTTTGCCGTACAACTTGTCGAAAAAGGACTGGCTTATGTAGATGATTCTTCTGCAGAAGAAATGGCGGCACAGAAAGGCGATATTGGTAAAGCGGGTACCGATAGCCCATACAGGAACAGGAGCATCAGCGAAAATCTGCAATTATTTGCAGACATGCGTGCAGGGCTATACCCCGACGGCGCTAAGGTGCTGCGTGCCAAAATAGACATGGGGCACCCCAACCTGCTGCTCCGCGACCCGATCATCTACCGCATCAAACATGTAGATCATCACCGTACAGGCAACAAATGGTGCATCTACCCTATGTACGATTTTGCACACGGGCAAAGCGACAGTATCGAAGAAATCACGCACTCGATCTGTACCCTGGAGTTTATTCATCACAGGCCACTATACGATTGGTTTATCGAAAAGCTGGGCATATTCCCGTCCCATCAATACGAATTTGCCCGCCGCAGTGTAAGCTATATGATCACCAGCAAAAGAAAGTTGCTGCAACTGGTGAATGAGAAACATGTAAGCGGCTGGGACGATCCACGCATGCCCACGATAAGCGGTATGCGCCGCCGGGGATACCCTGCGGCTGCGATCCGCCAGTTTTGCGAAACAATCGGTGTGGCGAAAAGAGAAAATCTTGTCGACATCGGTGTGCTTGAATTTTGTGTACGCGAACAACTGAACAAATCGGCCAACAGGGCTATGGCAGTACTGGACCCTCTGAAAGTAGTGATCACCAACTATCCTGAAG
>DATJDO010000475.1:0-4617 GCA_035497375.1 Chitinophagaceae bacterium
AGCCGATCTCTTGGGATTGAAATACGTTTTTCTGAGTATATCGATGCTGATCTGCTGCTGTACAGCAACAGGTCAGGATACTTTACTGTACAAGAGGCCACACATTTCGGTAGTACAGTTTGCCGCACCGGTTTTGCTGGCGGGTGCCGGCCTCTCTCTTTCCGGCCCTCCAAAATATGAAGTGAAAGACTGGAGAAACAGGCATTTCGATGGCTTTCATACAAAAGCAGACGATGTGTTGTCCCTGGCTCCGATTGCCGTGGTATATGGTCTGGACCTTTTAGGAGTGGAGGCCCGTACCGATTTTGCCAATCGCTCGGTGATCCTGGTAAAGTCCGAACTGCTGGCCCTTGGCAGTGTATACCTGCTGAAAGCCAGCACCCGTGAAATGCGTCCCGATGGCAGCGATTTTCATTCCTTTCCCTCCAACCATTCGGCACAGGCTTTTCTCGCTGCCACTTTTCTCAGCGAAGAGTATGGGCGGCGGATCAGGTGGATTCCGTATGTTGCCTATACCGTGGCTTCATCAGTGTCTGCCTTACGTGTGCTGAACAACAAACATTACATCAACGATGTATTGGTAGGCGCCGGTATTGGTATCCTATCGCAAAAACTGGCTTACCTTACTCATCGCTATCAATGGGGTAAACGGAAACAAAAAGCGCCTTTAAATTTTTGACTGGATTTTGTTTTCCTTTTCCTGTATAGTCTGATGCCCCATTTCCACTTCAACCTGCTTCATAGTGACAGCATAATCGTTGGGATGAATGGCTGATCCATACATCAGCGCATAAGCTTTCGTAAATTCTGCACCCAGGTACAGGATAATAGAAGAATAATACACCCATACCAGTAATACGACAAGAGAGCCGGCTGCGCCGTAAGTACTGCCGACCTGGGTTTGCGAAATGTACAGTGATATCGCAAACTTACCGATCAGGAACAAAACCGCAGTAACTATAGCCCCGGCAAATACATCACGCCACTTAATGCGTGCATCCGGCAGCACTTTAAAGATTGTGGCAAAAATAAGCGTGCTGATACCAATGGTCAGCAGCAGGTTGATCATATAGAATACGACAACAGCCACGCCCGGGAACCGCGCCTGCAAGCCGGTACTGATACCTTCTATAATGGCGGACAATGCAAGCGATACCAGTAGCAGGAAGCCCAGGCTTACAATGATGGAAAAAGACAGGAATCTGTTTTGCAGGTATTTCAACCAGCCCTTTTTGGGCTTTGGTTTCAAGCCCCAGATCATATTGATCGAATCCTGGATTTCTGCAAATACTGATGTGGCACCGATGAGTAGGGTAACGATGCCGATCACCGCAGCAATAAAACTCTTATCGCCTACCGACGCATTCCGGATGATCTCCTGCAGTTGTGCGGCGGTATCGCTGCCGACAAAACCCACCAGCACATCGTACACTTTCCCCTCTATCGCTTCCCGCGATAGCAGCAGGCCGCAAAGGGATATGATCACCACCAGCAGCGGGCCCATCGAAAAAACCATATAGTAAGCCAGGGAGCCACTGAGCTTTGTTACTTTGTCTTCTGAAAAACCGGTAAAAGTATCTTTGGTGATCTGCCAGATACCCCTCCAGCTGAGTTTGCGTTTCATCGGTTTATCTTTTTATGCTTTCAGCCGTAATAGTACAGGTTTACATTTTTCTCTTTCCTTAGTTTGTGTTAAGAAAACAACAGCGTACAAGTTTCAGTGAATTTTTAAGATAGATCAGGTGTTTTCCTCAGGAAAGCATAAAAAAAACGCACCGGAATCTTCCGGTGCGTTGTGTATCAGATGGCTTACTGCAATTATCCCTGCAAGGCTGCAGCGCCGCTCACGATTTCTGTAAGCTCTGTAGTAATCGCTGCCTGGCGGGCACGGTTGTAAGAGATTTTCAGATTGCGCAGCAGTTCATTCGCATTTTCGCTGGCCTTATCCATGGCCGTCATACGGGCACCGTGCTCAGAGGCATTGGCGTCCAATACTGCTTTAAATACCTGTGTGTTCAGGATTTTCGGCATCAGCTCTTCTACCAGTACTTCTTTAGACGGTTCGAAGATGAAGTCCGCATTGTTATCGCCATCACCTTTTTCCACCTTAGGGATCGGCAGGTAAGGTTCGCAGACGAAATTCTGCACCGCAGCATTGCGGAACTGGCTGTACACCAATTCAATACGGTCGTATTTTTTATCCAGGAAGGCTTGTTGTGCATAAACCGCAGCTTCACGCACATTGTCAAAAGAAAGGTTGTGAAAAACATTCCAGTAGTTGTCCACTACTTTAAAATTATTTTTTACAAAGAAGTCATAGCCTTTTTTGCCCAGTGGCAGGATGGTTACTTCCGCTTTCGGGTATTTTTCAGCAATGGTGTTGCGGGTCAGCTTGATCACATTGGCATTGTATGCTCCGCAAAGACCCCTGTCGCTGGTGATCGGGATCAGCAACACGCGCTCTGAAGCACGTTCTGCAGCCAGCGGTAATTCCATGTCTGAAGAAGCGCTGCTCACAATGTTGCTCAGCATTTCCTGGAGCTTGCGGGAGTAAGGGGCCATCTGGGTGATCGCATCCTGCGCCCGGCGCAGTTTTGCGGCGCTCACCATTTTCATCGCTTTAGTGATTTGCTGTGTAGAACTAACAGATTTGATCCGGTTACGAACCTCTTTAAGTTGACCCGACATATAAAAAGAGTTGTTGTGTTTTTAAATTGGCTGCAAAGGTAGGGGTTTTCAATCTAAAATTGATGCTGGATATTGGAATAAAACCCTTCCTGGCAGCGAAGAAACTTTCCCGCTGATACGTACTTAAACACCACATCTTATATTTGTCTGCCTTAATCCTTGAAAACGGGCAAATAAGCATGAAAATATACCCTTTCTTTCTGTTCTTTTTACTTCCCTTTGGCGTTTTTGCACAAAAGGATATCGCGCAGAAGCGGACCCTGTACTACAACAGCGGCATGTTGGCTTCTGCAAAAAGTTATGATGCTTTATTGCATGCAAAATCAGCCAATAATCCGGACGTATATAAAATTTACGAACAGCAATACGCATTGCAGCAACAACGCATTGCAGCATTGGCTGACCAATGGGCTTCGGGCAAATACAAAGGGAAAAATATACAGGCTGCACTGGCTTTGCTTGCTAAATCAGATGCTGTTGCCGCAGTAAAATTGATGGAGTCGAAGCTTAAAGGCCGGCAAAAGAGTATTGAAGAACAGCTATTCCTGGCTGAGCTTTATGAATTCAGCGGCGATTATGACCATGCGGAAAAGTGGTCTGAGGGCAACGAGGTCAGCCTGGAGCAAGGATTATATCATGCCTGGTTGCTCGCATTGACCGGTAAACCAGACCTGGCGGGAGCTCAGATGGTCAGCTTATCCGACCGGTTTATGACTGATACTGTAGGCCTGGCCCGAATCAAACTGCAGCGCAGCTTTATAGATACCCTGGCAAAAAATTATAGCGGTGCTGCTGCTGCATTGATCGAAGCACAATATTTACTGGACAAAGTACAAGCGGATTCCATACAGCAATATTACGCTTCGGTGGTATCTGGCCAACTGGCGCAGCAACAAAGCGGGAGTGGAAATGTAGATAATGCCTACAGGAATGCTCAGAACAGTACCGCGATTGCGGACAAAATCGCCTGTTTGCCTCTGCAGGCCTGGGCGCATCATATCATGGGGCAAGTCTACAGAAAGGCCGGGGCAAACCAGCAGGCGGATACGCAATTCCGGGCGTCAATCGACGTGTATACCCGGCTGGCTGCGGCCTATCCGCAACAATATCAGCCCCTGCTTGCAGATGTGATGAATGAATATGTAGAAGTGCTGAACTGGTTTGATAAGAAAAAAGAGGGTTTACTACTGTTGGAGCAAATCATGGCGATGAGAAAATCCATGGCCGAAAATAAATATCCATTCTTTGTCCTCGGGTATGCGGGGAGCATCGGTCGTATTGCGGACCAGTATGCCTTTTCCCTGGGAAGGCTTGACTCTGCCGAAAGGGTCTGCAAAAAGCAAAAAGAGGTTCTGGCAGTTCTGTACCAACAATACCCCTTGCTGGCAGGTACGGAGTACGCCTCTGTGCTGGACAAATTGGGTGATATCAGTATGACCATGAAACGCTATAAAGATGGTATTCCCTATCTGACAGCAGCGCTCGAAGTGAAACAAATGCTCTTCGCTGTATATCCTGAAGAGCACAAGCAAGGGCTGATGAACCTGCTGGTACGCAACGCAACAGCTAACGGCTTTTATGGCAATAACATAATACTGGCTTACCAGCAACTGGACCGTGCTGCCGTGCTGGCAGCCGAACTGAGCGATGTGCGCGTGGGTCAGGATATTGAAAAGATAAAACAGCGCATTCCTAAAAAATAGCCTATTCATGTCTTCAAAATTTACCGTCAGCGATTACAGGGAAGGCTTGCTCCGGGGTAATGTGGCTATGCTGAGCCGGGCCATTACACTTATCGAATCTACCCGGCAGGAAGACAAAGAAAAAGCTGCGCAACTGATAGACGGTATGCTGCCTTACAGCGGCCAATCAGTGCGGATCGGGATCACCGGTGTGCCCGGGGTCGGGAAAAGTACTTTTATTGAAGCG
>DATJDO010000476.1:0-7480 GCA_035497375.1 Chitinophagaceae bacterium
ATTTTATTTTCCGGAGTTTTCCGGTACCGGGTTTCGGCCTACGTGCCGCACTTTTTTTCTTTTTCTTCTTTACCGCCATACCGCCTGCAATTTACCTTCTTCACCGGTCACAATACACTTCCCGGCACAAAAAAAGCCAGCCTCTGAAGGCCGGCTTTTATAAAAAGATAAATAAGATTAGTTTCCGGCAGGAGCTGCGGGAGAAGGAGCTGCAGGAGCAGATTGTTGCGTTGGTTGTTTTGCTTGTTCTTTTACTTTTACAGGCTTAGGGAAAAACATCACGCACAGAATGCACAGGACGCCGATCAGGCCCATGGTATACCAGGTACCTTTTTCCATCACATCACCGGATTGTTTTACACCCATGATCTGTGAACTCATGCTTCCGAAAGTGCCGCTAAGGCCACCACCTTTTGGATTTTGAACCAATATAAAGAAGGCCAGAACAGCGCAGGCCAGCAGGATAACAATGGTAATCAGGATGATCATGATAAATTTTCCTTGTTTAAATGATTTATTTTGGCAGCAAAGTACGTCTTTTTTTCAGGATTCTGCAAACTTAATTTCCGGTAAATTTCAATCGCTTTTTCAAAGCGCCCCTGCTTTACGTGGATCTCCGCCAGCGACTCGCTGACCATGATCTCTTCACGATCTATCGAATTAATGGCCATTTCAAATACGGCTTCGGGAATATTGTCATCTTCTTCCCCCATGGCCGCTGCCAGCTTTTCGCGTTGCCACATAGAGCGCAGTGCCGCCTTATCTTCTTCTTCGCTGCGTTTGGCGTCGTTCTTCTTTTTCAGGAACATCAGCCATTCATCAAAGCCCATCATCACCAGCAGTGCTTTTTCGTCTTTTTCTTCAGTATCCTGCACTTTATCCAGCTCTGCCGGTATGCCATCGGGTACATTAATGCCTTGGTGCTGGAAATAATTGTCTGTAAATAAGGGCTGTATCAGTGTTTCTTCTTCTTTCATGCCGGTTTCTGCTGCGATGTCAGTAAGCGGGTTGATCTTTTCCGGCCGGGGTGCTCCCCTCTCTGTCACCGCATCTTTCATTATGTTATAAAAACAAAGCCAGTTGCCTCGAAAAAGGCCACTATCATGTAGCAATTCAGGCGAAAAACCATCCTGCGCAAAACTGTCTGCCGACTGCATCAGCCGGGCCGCAGCCAGGTAGGGGTACTTTTCAAGCAAGTCTGCAACCTGTTGTTTTTCTGCTCCAGACAGGCGGTAAGGATGCTCCAGCCACTCTGAAATCAATGTTGTATGATCTGCCATCGGGTATAATTAAACTAAATAGGTAAAACAGGTCAGCAAATGTAGCTCCTCTTACCAATTTACAAACGCTTTGTTGAATATATCGTCAGCCAACTGTGTCCCGATCTCTTCGATCAACCTTGTTTCCACACTTTGTAAAGCCTGTGTGGCAGAAAAGTCGGCAAAACGGGAGAATGACTGCTGATAGCTTGCTTTTTTATTCTTCCTGTTCTTGAAGTCGACCTGTACCGTAATGGTCAGGCGGTTCAATGAGGCTGTTTGCGTGTTCTGCACACCGGTCACCGATACGTCGTAGTTGGTAATAAAACCGGAAAGGTCATAATCCGCATCATCGGTACTCACCGGGGCAAGGCCAGTCTGCGACAGAATCCGGTTCCGGATTTTGTTGGTCAGTGTCGCCGACAAGGAGGGCATCACGTTGCGCGCCCGGTTTTCGAACGTATGAAAATTAATGTTTTTACCTTCCACGCTGGCACCGGTAAAGCTATAGACACCGCATCCGCCAAGCGTTACAGAAAGAAAAGCACATAAAATCAGGGTCAGTTGTTTCATAGTCAGGCTGCCGTACCGGGAGTATATTTAGTCTTTGATGTCATATTCTTTGATCTTGCGGTACAAGGTACGCTCTGATATCCCTAATTCGTTTGCCGCATCCCTGCGCCGGTTTTTGTGTTTTTTCAAGGCTTTGATGATAAATTCCTTTTCCCGGTCACTAAGAGCCAGGGTTTCCTCTACTTCCTCATGATGATCCAGATGGGCTTCTGCATTCTGTGGGAAGTACAGGGGATTGGAAGGCAGAAAATTACCGGAGCTGATAATAGGGGTAACGGTCTCGGCCGGAGGGGCAAAGTTGTTTGCCTGCTGAAATCCCTCCATCACTGGGTTAGCCATAGTAACGGACTGGCCCCTGGACAAATCGAACACAAGCTGCTTCAGATCGTTCAGGTCCTTTTTCATATCAAAAAAGAGCTTGTAGAAAATATCTCTTTCTGTATCGTTCAGCGTTTCGCTCTGGAAACCATGCGCACCATGCAAGGGCATCAGGGCCATACTGGCATGCCGGTCGTTGGCCTGGGGCAGGAAGCGCTGCAATACATCGGCACTGACCACAGGCTCCTGCGCCAGTACCGAAATCTGTTCTGCAATATTTTTCAGTTCACGGATATTGCCGGGCCATTTATAACTCAGCAACAGGTTTAAGGCCCCATTATCCAGTACAATAGACTGGGTACGGTACTTCTCAGCAAAGTCGGCTGCGAATTTCCGGAACAAGACAGCAATGTCTTCCTGGCGTTCGCGCAGGGCTGGCACCCGGATAGGCACCGTGCTTAAGCGGTAATACAGGTCCTGGCGGAAACGGCCCTGGTGGGTCAGGTCCAGCAGGTCTTTATTGGTAGCGGCAATCACCCGCACGTTGGCCTTCTGTACTTTTGAAGAACCCACACGGATGTATTCGCCGGTTTCGAGCATACGCAACAAGCGGGCTTGTGTGCCCAGGGGCATCTCCCCGATCTCATCCAGGAAAATGGTACCGCCGTTCACCGTTTCAAAATAACCCTTCCGGCTGTCTACGGCCCCGGTAAAGGCGCCTTTTTCATGGCCAAACAGCTCCGAATCGATAGTACCCTCTGGTATAGCACCGCAGTTTACGGCAATAAAGGGGTTGTGTTTACGGGCCGAAAGGGAATGAATGATCTGCGAAAAGCTCTCCTTACCTACCCCGCTTTCTCCTACAATGAGCACAGTAAGGTCTGTGTTGGCTACCTGCTCGGCCACATTCAACGCATGGTTGAGACCGGCGGAGTTTCCAATGATCCCGAACCTGTTCTTTATAGTTTGTAATTCCATTAATTCTTGTCTTTTATACAGAAACCATCTCACCCAGGAGTGTGCCGGAGGTTGCACTGCTGATGCGTACCATCACATAATCGCCGGCTTGTAAGGTAGCATCCCCTTTTGGGAATACAACCACTTTGTTCTGGCTGTTCCGCCCGCTCCAATGCTGCTCACTGCGCTTGCTGGTGGCTTCTATCAGTATTTCAAAGGTCTGGCCTACGGAAGCCTGGTAATTCGTCAGCGAATGTCCCCGGTACATTGCGATCACTTCCTCAAGCCTGCGTTGTTTTACCGCTTCAGGCACGTCATCTTCATAACGCCGCTCTGCCAGGGTTCCCGGCCTTTCGCTGTAATTATACATATAAGCCAGCGAAAATTTACACTCGTCCATCAGGCTTAACGTATCCTTATGTTCTTCTTCCGTTTCGGAACAAAAACCAATGATCACGTCGGTACTGATATCGCAGTCCGGCATGATCTCTTTGATCCTCTTTACTTTATTCAGGTACCATTCGCGGGTATAAGTACGGTTCATCATTTGCAGGATGCGGGTGTTGCCGCTTTGCACCGGCAAATGGATGCACTTACAAATATTGCCATATTTCGCCATGGTCAGCAGCACGTCGTCGGTAATATCCTTCGGATGGGAGGTACTGAAGCGCACCCTGAGCTTCGGGCTGATCAGCGCCACCATTTCGAGCAGCTTTGCAAAAGTGACTGCCTGGGATTCATCCTGCTGCTGTGCAGGTATAAAATGATAGGAATCCACATTCTGACCCAGTAAGGTAATCTCCTTATACCCGTCTTCAAACAGAGCCGTGCATTCCTGCAGGATGCTTTGGGCGTCGCGGCTACGCTCACGCCCCCGTGTAAAGGGCACTACGCAAAAGGTACACATATTGTTGCAGCCGCGCATGATGCTGACAAAAGCACTGACCCCGTTATTGTCCAGGCGTACCGGGGCAATGTCCGCGTAGGTCTCTTCCCGGCTCAGCAATACATTGACGGCTTTCTGCCCGCCGCTGGCTTCCTTGATCAGTGCCGGCAGGCTGCGGTAAGCATCCGGGCCTATGACCATATCCACCAGCTTTTCTTCTTCCAGCAATTTGGATTTGAGGCGCTCAGCCATACAGCCCAGCACACCGATCAGGGCACCGGCCTTCTTCTTCTTTTCCCTGCGGAAAATGTGCAGGCGGTTGCGCACGGTCTGTTCCGCCTTTTCGCGGATCGAACAGGTGTTGATCAGCAACAGGTCCGCTTCTTCCATCATGGTCGTCGCGCCGAAGCCTTCGTCTTTCAATATAGAAGCCACGATCTCGCTGTCGCTGAAGTTCATGGCACACCCGTAACTCTCTATGTAAAACTTTTTCGGATACAGCAGCTCCTCTGTTTGAGAAGGAGCCAAAGCCGTACCTTGTTTTCCTTCATCAATATTTTTAACTAATATTTCTGCCATCTGCAGGTACCGTATTTTACACAAAGATAGGATTTTGCAGTACATTTAGCCCCTTAAACTGAGGACGACGCATGCGCAGATTCATTTCATTCATCACCATCATCCTGTTGGCTTTAGGCTGCTCCGGCACGCTCCGGGCACAGGGGATGAAAGACCCTACCCACTGGGCTTACGAAGCTAAAAAACTGGATGCAAACTACTATCAGCTCGATTTTATACTAAACCTGGACGAGGGCTGGCACATCTGGGCCATTGATGTGGGTGGCGACGGCCTCCAGGTCGTACCCACTTTTACTTTTACCAGGAATAAAGCTGCGCAACTGGACGGCACTATCGGTGAACAAGGAGAGAAAATAACTACCGAAATGGAAGGGGTGGAAGGCAAAGTGAATTATTTCAGCCATAAAGTAGTGTATTCCCAAAAGGTAAAGGCGGCTGCCGGCACCTCCATTAAAGGAACACACCAATACCAGGTCTGCAATGACAATATGTGCCTGTCTCCCAAGCAAGTGCCTTTCTCTTTCCAATTACCCTAAGCATCTTCACCATACATACCTCATCAAAAAATCAACAACAATCCAAGGATGACCACCTTTGTAAAATTCCGCATTCTCTTTCTTGCTTTCTTATCCTTCAGCCTTTTCAGTCAGGCGCAGATCGAACCGGATCCGACCACCTGGACTTATGATATCAAAAAAACAAACGGCGACGAGTATACGATCCGTTTTCATGTAAAGCTGAAGGAACACTGGCACTTGTATGCCCAGAATCCCGGCGGTGACAACGACGGTTCACTGATTGCTCCTGCCTTTAAGATCAAGTCGCCCAAAACGGCAAAGCTTATCGGCAAGGTCAAAGAAGAAGGTAAATTAATTGCGGAAACCATCGACGGTATCGGTACCATCCGTTATTTTAAAGACAAAGTGGACTACACGCTGAAAGCAACCATAACAGAAAATGGGAAGCTGACAGGAACTTATCTTTACCAGGTCTGCGATGAGACACATTGCCTGCCTACCTATTACAAAACGTTTAGTTTTGACATCACTGATGCATCCGGTGCGACAGATACCAGTACAGGATCGGATAACACCCTTGCTACTGCCACTACAGCCGATACGGTTAAAACGGTGACCAGCACTACGGTGACCACCAATATCAAAACGCCTGAAACCCCGGCTAAAGAAGACAGCAAAGAGGTTTCCCAATCCATCTGGGTCATCCTGTTGTCCGGATTCGGTGCAGGCCTTGCCGCTGTGGTCACCCCTTGTATCTATTCCATGATCCCCATCACGGTTTCTTTCTTTACCAAAAAGAGCAAAAGCCGCAAACAGGGTATCATCAATGCGTCTTTCTATTCCTTTTCCATCATCTTCATCTTTGCCGCACTGGGTATGCTCATCGTCGGTGCCTTTGGAGCCAATGCACTGAACAGCCTGTCTACACACTGGATTCCGAACCTGATCTTCTTCGCGATCTTTATCCTGTTTGCATTTTCGTTCCTGGGTGCCTTTGAGATGACCCTACCCTCTTCGTGGACAAATAAGGTAGACTCCAAGGCCAATACCAACAGCTTTACGGGTATCTTCTTTATGGCACTCACACTGGTGATCGTGTCTTTTTCCTGTACTTCAGCCTTTATCGGCGGTATTGCGGTGCTGGCGAGCAAAGGAGGCGTTTGGGGTCCCCTGGCCGGTTTTGCCAGCTTCGGTCTGGGCATTGCGCTGCCTTTCACCATTTTTGCGCTGTTCCCTTCTTACCTGAAAAATCTTGAAAAGCCGGGCGGCTGGCAGAATGCCGTTAAAGTAACCCTGGGATTCCTGGAACTGGCGCTGGCGCTCAAATTCCTGTCGAATGCAGACCTGGCCAAAGGCTGGCGCCTGCTGGACAGGGAGGTCTTCATTGCCATATGGGTGGTACTCTCTGTATTGCTGGGGCTTTACCTGTTGGGTAAACTGCGCTTCAGCCATGATGACGATTTGCCGAAGAACATGTTTGGCATACCCTATATTTCTATACCTCGCTTATTATTTGCCACAGCAGCATTCAGTTTTGCCGTGTATATGATACCCGGTATGTGGGGCGCTCCCCTGAAAGCTATCAGCTCCTTTGTACCACCTATGGGTACCCAGGACTTTACAGGTGGTGGAGGAAACCATCATGCGGCGGCTGCAGACAACGGTGCTCCGCCACCGGTGAAATATGTGGACAAGCTGAAACTCTATGAGCCTGAGGTGGCTACAAAGTTCGGCCTGGTAACGTATTACGACCTGGAAGAGGCCAAAGTGGCTGCAAAAATCCTGAAAAAACCACTGATGCTGGATTTTACCGGTATCAACTGTATCAATTGCCGCAAGATGGAAGGACAGGTCTGGAGTGATCCGGAGGTGATGAAACGCCTGAAAGAAGATTTTGTCGTGGTGTCGCTGTACTGCGATTACAACAGTGAAGACTTGCCGGAATCCGAGCAATACTATTCTAAAGTGCTGGGCGCGCAGGTGGTCACTGTAGGCAATAAAAATGCCGATTACCAGGCCACAAGGTTCAATACGAATGCACAACCTTATTATTTCTTTATCGACAATGAAGACAGGTTGCTGGCGGACAAAGGTTATGATTACAACCCCGATATCGCTCGCTTCATTGCACACCTGGATGCGGTGAAAAAGAAGTACCAGGAGCTGAACCCTTAATCTTCTCCGCCTGATGAAACCCGGAATACTCCTGACCGTATTGCTGTTTTTATCTTCTGTGCAGGCATCGGGGCAGGACAAAAACGGCATCAGCTGGCCGGGGATGAATAGTGCGTTTACGAAAGAAAAAATGCACTTGCCGTTCCTCTCAGTCGATTCTAACTTCACAACAATAGAAGGCAATACCTATCATTACCTCAAATCGGGGGCCAATA
>DATJDO010000477.1:0-4072 GCA_035497375.1 Chitinophagaceae bacterium
TTCCCGGGATCGAATACATACACTGTTTTATGCTGAAAAGTATACTGTTTCATCGAAGCGCCACTTGGGCAGCTGGCTTTTGATTTGTTGAATTGTTCAATTTTTGCTTTCAGGCAGGTTGGCGTATTATCGGCGCTATACATTTTATTCTTTTTAGAGCAGGCTGATAAAGCCAATGCACAGATAATGGCCGATGCAATAAGGAAGGTTTTCTTCATAAGACTATTGATTGTAAACGCGTAACGCTTTTATATGTTTTCGCATTGTAAAAGTAAGTTTTAATGTGGAGCTGCCTTCATTTATATACTTCTGTTGCATGAGTTTAGATTATCTTTGCGCAGCTCAAAAAAACAAACGCTGTGTTTTGAGTAACATATCTATTACATGAAGAAATTATTTTTAATCCTGCCTTTGATTGGTGCACTCTTATTTTGTGCCTGCGGTGGTGGTAAAAAGCAAGCATTACAGCCGGTAAGCGGGCCTTATGCAGATCCTGCTATTCGTGCGATATCTACCCAGATCGATGCTCAACCCGGAGATGCGGCTTTGTTTTTCAAAAGGGCCAAAGCCTTCAGGGCATTGGGAGCGGATTCTGTGGCCCTGATCGACCTGAAACAGGCCGTGCAGCTGGACAGCTCCAAGGCAAACTATTTCTCCGCGATCGGCGAACTGCTGTTTGAGCACAAAGACATCGATGGGTCTGTATTGTGGTTCACGAAAGCGATCCGGATTGATCCCAAAGATCCCGTAGCGCACCTGAAATTTGCCCGCATACTGGTTTTTATGAATGACAATCAAAAAGCATTCAACGAAGTGAATACCGTGCTGCGCCGCGATCCGTATAATGCAGAAGCTTATTTCCTGAAAGGAGTGGTGTATAAAAACCTGGACGATACGGCCAAAGCGATGTCCAGTTTTCAGACTTCTGTGCAGGTAGATCCGGGATACCAGCCTTCGATTTTGCAGCTGGCACTCCTGTACGCTGCCCAAAAAGATACGATTGCACTGCAATATTTTGACAATGCTTATGCTGCAGATACGACACAGCTGATGCCCTGGTATGGTAAAGCTATGTTTTACCAGGATAAGGGCGATTACGAAAAGGCAAAAAAAGTGTACAGCATGTGCCTGCGGAAAGACCCGACCTATACCGATGCTTATTTCAATACGGGCTGGATACTGATGCACCAGGATTCGCTGGAAAAAGCTGTAAGCCAGTTCTCGGAAGTACTTAAGCTCGAAACTGCTAATTTTAATGCCTATTATAACCGGGGCTTGTGTTATGAATTGCTGAAACGTAAAGAGGAAGCCAAAGCTGACTATAAGAGCGCCCTGCAGTATAACGAGGATTACCAGGAACCCAAAAACGGCCTGAAAAGATTATCGAAATAATAAACCTAAACCGGAAGAAAAATAAGTTATGATTGCACCTTCAGTATTATCAGCCGATTTCCTGAATCTTGGCCGCGATGTGGAAATGATCAACAACAGCGAAGCCGACCTTTTTCATGTGGATGTTATGGACGGCAGCTTTGTACCTAATATCAGTTTTGGCCTGCCCGTGATCAAAGCGATCAAAAAGTTGGCTAAAAAGCCGCTGGATGTGCACTTGATGATCGTTGAACCGGAAAAATATTTCCAGGAATTCAAAAATGCAGGCGCAGATATCCTTTCCGTTCATTATGAAGCATCTACCCATTTGCACCGGAGTCTGCAGGCCATTAAAGCCCTGGGGATGAAAGCAGGTGTGGCCATTAACCCCCATACCCCGGTTGCTCTGTTGGCCGATATCATTAATGACACCGACCTGGTCTGCATGATGAGTGTGAATCCTGGTTTTGGCGGGCAGTCTTTTATTCCCAACACGATCAACAAGATCAAAGAACTAAGGCAGATCATTGATACCAGGGGCGCTTCAACACTGATCGAGATCGACGGCGGGGTGACGCTGGATAATGCTGCTATGCTCAAAGCGGCCGGTGCGGATGTGCTGGTGGCCGGTAATACTGTGTTCACCGCAGAAGACCCGGTAAAAGCGATTGCTGAACTGCAAAGGTTATCAAAATAAAAAGCATCCTTTTGCGTTTAGTCATCAGAAATATGTGCCGTACCTCCCTTTTCCTTTTATTGATCCTGTTCTTGTTCCCGTTTGCAGTGTCCGCACAGGATAAGGCGACAATCTCCGGTGTGATAAAGGACGAAGCAGGAAACCCTTTCCCAGACGTACATTACAATCTTTCCGGTACTACTGTAGGCGGCAATACGGATGCGCAGGGACGATTCAGTATTACAGTTGAGCCAGGGAAACATACGATTTGGTTTGCGGTGATGGGGTATGAGAAAACGGAAAAAAGGATAAGCGTCAAAGAAGGGGAAATAAAGTCGGTTGAGATCCGTATGAGGTCCCGCGATATTGAGCTGAAAGCATTCGAGAAGAAAGACGACAGGGCAAAAGGCGAAGCCGGTGGTGTTTATATTGATCCGGCCAAAGCAAAAGAAATAGCCGGGCCTATCGGCGGTATAGAAGGTATCTTGAAAACCCTGGTCGGCAGTACCAACGAGTTGACTTCCCAATACAGCGTACGTGGCGGTAACTACGATGAAAACCTGGTCTATGTCAATGACTTTGAAATTTACCGCCCATTCCTGGTGCGCAGTGGCCAGCAGGAAGGGCTCAGCTTTGTCAATGCAGATCTGACGCAGAGTGTCAACTTTTCTGTCGGCGGTTTCCAGTCCAAATACGGCGATAAGATGTCCAGTGTGTTGGATGTAACGTACAAGACACCGAAGCGTTTTGGCGGCTCTGTAATGGCCAGCCTTTTAGGAGCCAGCGTACACCTGGAAGGGGCCAGTAAAAATGAAAAACTGACCTTTCTGGCCGGCGTTCGCCAGAAAAGCAACCAATACCTGCTGAAATCCCAGCCGACAAAAGGAATCTACAATCCTTCCTTTACCGATTTTCAGGGCCTGGTCAATTATAAGCTCAGTAAGAAGTGGGAAATGGAAATTATTGCCAACTATGCCCGCAACCGATTTTCCTTTATCCCGGAACAACAAACCAGTAGTTTTGGTGTGCTGAACAAAGCCTTTAAGCTGGAAATGTTTTATGACGGAGGCGAGCTGGACCAGTTCGATTCGCGCTTTGGCGGGTATTCTGTCACCTTCCGGCCAAATGAACGCCTGAAGATCAAATTCCTGGCATCGGCATACCAGACCAACGAAAAGGAGACCTATGACATTTCAGGTGAATATCGCCTGGGAGAAATAGAAACGGACCTCGGCAAAGGAGATAAATTCGGCCAGTTTAAAAATTACCTGGGTACGGGTATTGTACAGGATTATGCCCGAAACTACCTGAAAGTCAATGTGTATACTGCTGCACATCGTGGTGCCTACACCGCCAAAGGGCATTTTATCCAATGGGGCGCAGATGTGACCAAACTGGATATCGCCGATAAACTGCATACCTACCAGCGCCGCGACTCAGCAGGTTTTACACAGCCCTACAGTTCTGACTCCCTTACCATGCAGCGTTTGTATATCGCGGCCAACGATATCAGCTCGTACCGTATCAGCGGTTTCCTGCAGGATAATTTCCGCTTCCAGGACTCTGTAAAATTTACCGGTTCCATCGGCGCCCGTTACTTCTATAATTCACTGAATGGAGAGACGATCATTAGCCCCAGGCTGCAACTCGGTTTCCATCCTAAATGGGAGCGTGATGTTACCTTCCGCTTTGCGAGCGGGTATTATGCACAACCTGCTTTTTATCGTGAGCTGCGCGACCTGAACGGCAACACAAACCTGGATGTACGGGCACAGAAGTCCTTTCACATATTGGGCGGTGCAGAGTACAACTTCAAGGTATCCAACAGTCCATTCCGCCTTACCTCAGAGTTTTATTACAAAGACCTCTGGGACCTGGTCCCTTACGAATATGACGGGATCAAAATCCGCTACTATGGCCAAAATGCCAGCAAAGGCTATGCCTATGGTGGAGAATTGCGCCTGTATGCCGACCTGGTCAAAGATGCCACCTCCTGGATCAGCCTGGCGATGATGAAAACGGAGG
>DATJDO010000478.1:0-6688 GCA_035497375.1 Chitinophagaceae bacterium
CAGCGATTTTGGTAAGTATAAAATCAGCGGTGAAAACGCGGATGATTTTCCTAAAGAACCACAGGCCGGAGATGCGTCTTCTTTCAACATTTCTTCTATCGCCTTGCTGGAAAGTATCGGTAAAACGATCTTTGCGGTGAGCAACGATACACTGCGCCCTGCAATGACCGGTGTTTATTTCCAGCTGGAAGAAGGTGGGAAAATAAACTTTGTGGCTACTGATGCGCACCGCCTTGTACAACTGAGCCGTACAGATGTAGACCATAAATCCAATGAAGGGTTTATCGTTCCGAAGAAAGGCCTGCAACAGATGCGCAATGTGTTGCCTGCAGAAGATACCCAACTGTCCATCTCCTACAACAGCAGTCACATCTTTATCACCAACGATAAGCTGCGTATGAGCTGCCGCCTGGTGGACGCGCGTTTCCCCGACTATAAGGCTGTGATTCCGACCGGCAACCCTTACAATCTGGTGATCAACCGCACAGACCTGATCAGCGCCCTGCGCCGCCTCAGCATCTTTGCGAGCAAAACAACCAGCCAGGTCGTATTTGATATCGTGGGTAACTCGCTTACGATCAGTGCCCAGGACATTGATTTTTCTTACGAAGGAAAAGAAACCATGACCTGCCAGTACACCGGTGAGGATATGAAGATCGCCTTCAATGCCAAACTGATGATCGAACTCATCAGCAATATGGAAGGAACAGAGATACAACTCGAGCTCAGCACACCTACTCGTGCGGGCATCTTCCGTCCGATGGAGCGTAACGATAATGAAGATGTACTGATGTTGCTGATGCCCTTGATGGTTGGTATCTAAACCTCTGAACAATGATCTGCAAAGCCGCTTCTGTACAAAGGAGGCGGCTTTTTTCTTGTGCTTCCCGAAGCTGCAAAAAACCTGTTCTGAAAAAAGGTTTGCTCAATTTTAAGATTATCTGCTTAAATTTCAGATGAATAAAGATATCTTTGCGCCCGATCGATTTTTTTTCCTTCACGTTATGATGTCCTGTTCGCGTATTTATTTTAAGGTCAAGATTAGTAAGTAGGTCCATTTGTGATCTGCTGAATCTTTCCTGCACGCGTACTTCTCTTTCCTGTTTTACATCATTAACCACACTTTATTTCATATGTCCCCACTCAGCACACTCGCCGAAACCCTTATTGGCTCTGAAATCGTAAAACTTGGCAATGCCATCAACGACAGAAAGGCAAAAGGGGAAAAAATTTACAACTACACGATTGGTGATTTTGATCCGGCCATTTTTCCTATTCCTGCTGTATACGAAGAGGAAATCATTAAAGCCTATAAAGAGCGTCGCACCAACTATCCGCCTGCAGATGGCCTGCTGGTACTGCGCCAGGCGGTCGGCGACCTGTTCCGCAGGACAGAGGGAATAGACTATAAAAATGATGAGATCCTTATTGCAAGCGGCGGCCGTCCGTTGATTTATTCCGTATTTAAGGCTATTGTAGACAAAGGAGATAAAGTACTGTACACGGTACCTTCCTGGAACAATAACCACTATGTACATATGAATGATGGCGAGCATTGCGTGGTGGAAGTTTTTCCTGAATACAATTTTATGCCCCGGGCAAAAGATATTGCCCCGCATATCAAAGGTGCTACTTTGCTCTGCCTGTGTTCGCCGCAAAATCCAACAGGTACCACACTCGAAAAAGCAGAGTTGGAAAGCATCTGTGATATGATCATTGCAGAGAATGCAAGCCGTCCTGCTGATGCCAAAAAACTATACCTGATGTTTGACCAGATGTACTGGTCGCTGACCTTCGGTGTTATTGAGCATTACAATCCTGTAAAACTGCGCCCGGAGATGAAAGACTATACCATTTTCGTAGACGGTGTTTCCAAATCGCTGGCTGCTACAGGAGTGCGCGTAGGCTGGGCCATGGGGCCAGCATATGTCATTGCAAAAATGAAAGCCTTGCTCAGCCATATTGGCGCCTGGAGCCCGATGGCGGAGCAATATGCTACCGCAGCCTTTCTGAGCAACGAAGCAGCATTGAATGAGTATTCAGTCTCTTTTAAGAAAAAACTACAGGAGCGGATCGACTATATTCATAAAGCATTCTTGTCACTGAAAGAAAAAGGATACCCGGTTGATATCATTACACCGCAGGCCGCCATTTACCTTACGATCAAGATCGACCTCAAAGGATATCAATACAAAGACTCAGCGCTGGCATCGCAGACAGAGGTGAACAATTTCCTGCTGAATGAAGCACGACTGGCTATTGTTCCTTTTTCCTGTTTTGGTGCAGACACGGAGTCGCCCTGGTACCGTATGAGTATCGGTACCTGCAAATACGAGGAGCTGGATGAAATGTTCGCGACGCTGGAACAGGCCTTTGCCCAGCTCGGGTCTAAAAATTAAAAACCAACAAAAAACACAAATACCTTGCAAGTTTACAAATTCGGAGGGGCTTCTATTGAAAGTCCTGAGCGTATGAAAGCGCTGCTGCCTATCGTTGCAGAAGCAAATGACCAATTGATTGTAGTGGTGTCTGCCATGGGCAAGACAACCAACCAGCTCGAGAAGATCGCGCAGGAGGCCTGCTATGGCGATAAGAAGACTGCACATAGCATGCTGGAACAATTGGAGAAGCAACACGTGGATTACGCCCTGAATATGTTGGACGAAAAGTTTTTTGCGCAGATTGTTTCAGAGTTCAACGAATACTTCAGTGAACTGCAATGGGCGGTAGATGATGCAGATAGCGCACGCTTCGACTATTCTTATGACCAGATTGTTTGCATGGGAGAAGTACTGTCTACAAAGATCTTCAACACCTACCTGCAAAGCCAGGGTCTGAATTTTGAATGGGTGGATGCCCGTGATGTGGTGCGTACGGACGATACTTATCGCGATGCTAAGGTGGACTGGGATGCTTCTCAGAGCCAGGCCAAACAAGTGGTTGGTAAATTGTTGAACGAAGGAAAGAATGTAGTCATACAAGGTTTTATTGGCAGCACTTCTGATAATGCTTCCGTAACGCTGGGCCGCGAAGGCTCTGACTATTCTGCTGCCATGATGGCTGCCATGTTGGGTGGTACAGGCGTAACAATCTGGAAGGACGTGGAAGGGCTGAAAAATGCTGACCCGAAGATCTTCCCTGATACGGTAAAGATCGAAGCGATCACCTATCATGAAGTGATCGAAATGGCCTACTACGGTGCGCAGGTTATCCATCCGAAGACGATCAAACCCTTGCAAAACAACAACATCCCGCTGTATGTCAAATGCTTCCTGAATAAAGATGTAAAGGGTACAGTGATCCAGAATGAGGTCAGCAGCATTTTCTACCCCCCTCTGATCATCCTGAAGACAAACCAGATACTATTGCAGGTGACTACACGCGATTTCTCTTTTATCACCGAAGACAACCTCAGCAACCTGTATAGCATCTTCCACAACCTGAAGATCAAAATCAACCTGATACAGAATGCGGCGATCAGCTTCGTGGCCTGTATCGACAATAAAGAAGAAAATGTAAAACGCCTGATCGCCCTGCTGGAAAAAGATTTTAAAGTCTTCAGCAATGAAGATGTAAGCCTGCTGACGATACGGCATTACACGCCCGAGACTTTGTTTGACCTGACCAAAGGCCGGTATACGCTACTGGAACAAAAGACAAGGCAAACAGTACAGTTGGTATTGAAGTAAAACCACTATTTATAAATGTTCTGCAAAAAGGATCTCTGCCCGGAGATCCTTTTTTGCAATAAGAAACCCTACATTGTTTTATTTCCTGTCCCTTATTTTCTTCGAAACATCCGGGACACCCGGGTAATTGGTATACTTGGTTTTGAAATGCTGGCGACTATATTTGCGGAAACAATAACTATGAAAAAAGTATTCTTATGCACTGTCCTTGCGGCTTTTGGCGCTGCTGCTTTGGTATCCTGCAAAAAAGAAAAGAAAGAACCCAAAACATTGATCGGTACCTGGAACATGTCCACTGTCGATTACCTGGAAAAGACAAACAATGTGGTCACCTTGGATACCTCCGTCTTTTTTGCGGGCATACTGTCCATCACATTTAATAGTGACAAGACTTACACACGGTTTACCCCTTTGTTTCCGACTGATGCGGAAAACGGTACCTATGAAACCTTTGGCTCCACGCTTGTATTGAACTACAAGGATGATGAAGGTGCCGCACAAAGTGATACGGCCGAGTACGAGTTTGCAGAAGATAAATTTGCGACAAAAGAAACAACGGTAGACGTATACGATACGGAAACGGTTATCACTACGATGAAGACAAATTATGTCCGCGGTAAATAATCTGCGTGTTTACTTATTGCAAAACGGCTCCCGGTACCGGGAGCCGTTTTTATGAGGGGCTGCTAAGCCAGTTTTTCCAGCAATTCGTCGACGCTCATACGCAGCTGAGATGCCTCCGGAAAGCCTTTTACGCGTACCGTCTGTGTTTCGCGTTCTTCATTTTCGATAATGATGGAAAACGGTATGTTACGGTTGAAGATGTATTTCATTTGCTTGTCAAACTTCGCCGGATCGGGGTAGACCTCCGCAGCAATACCCTTTGTTCTTAATTGCTGCAGAATGGAAAGAGCATAGCGTTCATTAGCTCCTCCCGTATTGATGATCATAGCCTTTGTACCCACCGCTATCGATTCCGGAAAAAGCTCCAATTGCTCCATCACATCATAAATACGATCGATGCCGAAAGAAATGCCCACACCCGAAAGGTTTTTCAGGCCGAACAACCCGGTCAGGTCGTCATAACGGCCACCCCCACCAATACTGCCCATTTGTACGCGCTCGTCCGCACAGTTTACTTCTACTATAACACCTGTATAGTAACTAAGGCCGCGCGCGAGTGTAAAGTCAATCTTGATCTCCGAATTCTTCCAGGTGCTGTTGCTCAGTGTTTCGTGGTAATCGAGTGTGTCTTTCAGTTCTTTGATGCCATCCAGCCCGGTATGGATTTCTTTTTCAGCGAACGCCGCTTCCATTTCAGCCAGGTCGCTGATATTGATCAGGTGGAGAATGCTGTTTAGTTGCTCTTCTGAAAGCCCCCTTTGCTGCAACTCTTTGCTCACTCCTTCGGTACCGATTTTGTCCAGCTTGTCGATAGCCGTAGTAATGTCGACCAGCTTTTCTTCAGCACCGCAATATTGTGCAATGCCTGTCAACACCTTGCGGCTGTTGATACGAACGACCACCTGTGGAATCTGTAAGTGGTGGAATGCTTCGCGGTAGATGTACAGCAGCTCTGCCTCGTTGATCAGTGAATTGGTGCCGACGATATCGCAATCGCATTGCCAGAACTCCCGGTAGCGACCTTTTTGCGGGCGATCTGCACGCCATACCGGCTGCATCTGGTACCTGCGGAAGGGGAACTGTAGCTCATGCTGGTGCATGACCACATAGCGTGCAAAGGGGATAGTAAGGTCGTAGCGCAAAGCACGTTCCGTAAGGTTTACATCATTTTTCCCAGACAGTACATTTTCCAGTGCGGCTCTTGTTTTGTCATGCTTTGTACTTTCATTCAGCCCGTTGTTCAGTACTTTGAAGATCAGGCGGTCACCTTCATCTCCATATTTGCCCATCAGCGTGCCCAGGTTTTCCATACTGGGTGTTTCGATAGGCTGGAAGCCGCACTGTTCAAAGATGTTGCGTAAGATGGAGAAAATATACTGGCGCCTGCGTACTACCTCAGGTGTGAGGTCGCGCATGCCTTGTGGTACTGAAGGTTTTGACATAGATCGGCAAAAATAAGGATTAATAAAGCGTGTTTTTGTAAGTCTGTTTAGCAAGAAAATATTTATAGATAATATTCCACAATGCATAAAATCAGTATATTTATATAAATTCTAAACTCTGTCAAAATGAAAAAACTCCTATTTCTCGCATTGACCACTTTTGCTTTTGTGCCTGTAAAAGCCCAGGTACCCAAGAAAATCTCCACCCCGCTTATTTATACGATTACCGGTACCTGGTGCGACCCCTGTGGTGACTGGGGCTGGTGGCTTACCAACAATATTATTTCAGACACCAGGGACAAAGCACTTTTTGTCAGTATCTACCCGGACGCTACTTCAGACTATGATAATGATAAATTCTACTCCGGGACTTCTGAAGACTTGACCAGTATGTTTGCATTCAATTGCTACCCGGCATTTGGCTGCAATGGTGAAGACAAAACGGATGGGGGGAAAGATGCAACCCTTATCCGGAAGAATGTAGTCGATGCCGTTCATGAGTTTGCCCGGCAAACACCCATTGTCAGTTGCGCCAACAGCATGAAAATTACCGGCTCCAGGATTACTGTAGATGCCAGAGTGAAATTTTGGTTGCCAACATTTGGTGACTACTACCTGGCGGCGTATATCATAGAAGATAAAGCAAAAAATCAACAAAGCCGCCGCGGTGGAATTATAGAACATCATGACGTGATGCGTGGCTCCATGTCATCTTCTACCTGGGGGGAGCTGATCGCTACAGGCTCTATAGCTGCCAATACCAATTACAGCAAAACCTTCTCCTTTGATATCAAAGACGCAAGCTGGGTCAATGCTAACCTGAAAGTATATACGGTAATCTGGAGTAAATCCGGCCCAAGGTATTACTTTGTCAACGCCATGGCCTCAGAAAATCCTGTTCCGGCTTCAGCGGCCACCATTTCTGGTGTTGAA
>DATJDO010000479.1:0-9478 GCA_035497375.1 Chitinophagaceae bacterium
TTCAACGGAGCCATCAACAGGGCTGATCCGACACAAAGGTTTGTGACCGCTTGTCCTAAATTCTAATCTGATAAATTACTATATTGATTGTCAAGGCCCTGTAAGCAATTACAGGGCTTTTTTGTTACAACTAATAGTCAAAAAACAGTCAAAAATCAGAATGTTACCCGTATGTTGAAAAAAAATGTAGATGCCTGCTTTTTGTGATGTTAAAACAAGTATCTTTGCGCAAAATTTAGGGTCATTTTATTGCTTATGAATCGTCTGTTTTCCTTATTGGTATTGGTTTTTACGCTTTTTGTAGCATCGTTTAACGCTGTGGCACAGGAAGAACATACTGCTCCTGCAGAGGCTACTCACGCAGTTCATGAGGGTGAGGAAGCAAAAGAATCCCTGAATATCAAGAAAATAATTTTCGATCACGTAGGTGATGCGCACGAATGGCATTTTATGACCATCGGGCATACACACGTTACTGCACCCCTGCCAGTGATCCTGTACAGTCCTTCCAACGGTTTGTCCGTTTTCTCTTCTTCCCGCTTTGGTCATGAAGGCCACCGTGAAGTAGTAGATGGTCAGTACATCCTGGTAGACGACCATTATAAAGAAAGCCTGATTGCCTCCGGTAGCGATGCTGCAAAGGTAGAGAAAATAAAGAACGGATCTATTGTCACTGTAGATGGTTCTCCGGTGTACGATTTCTCTATGACCAAGAATGTGGTGTCTATGCTGATCTCTGTAGTACTGTTACTGTGGATCATGCTGGGTGTGGCCAAGAAATACAAACAACGTGGTACTCAGGCGCCGACCGGTTTCCAGAATGCACTGGAGCCTGTGATTACCTTTGTACGCGATGAAGTAGCTGTTCCGAACCTTGGTTACAAAGCTGACCGCTTTATGCCTTTGCTGCTGACTTTCTTTTTCTTTATCTGGATCAACAACCTGCTGGGTCTTATCCCCGGCGGTGCCAACTTTACCGGTAACATTGCCGTTACAGCCTGCCTGGCCCTGATTACCTTTATTGTAATGGTGGTTCGCGCCAACGGCCATTTCTGGGGTCACTTGCTGAATCCTCCGGGAGTACCCTTCGGTATCAAACTGTTGCTGGTTCCGATTGAGATCATCTCTCTGTTTATCAAACCCGTAGCCCTGACGATTCGTCTTTTTGCGAATATCCTGGCTGGTCACATTATTATCCTGAGTATCGTTTGTATGATCTTCATCTTCGGCGCCATGTCTCCGGTTGCCGGATGGGGTTTTGCACCGGTATCTGTAGGATTCTCGATCTTTATGTTCTGCCTGGAGCTGCTGGTCGGTGCGATACAGGCATTCATCTTTACTACACTGACAGCGGTATTTATCGGCCAGGCTGTAGACGAAGGGCATGGCCACGACGATGGACAACATTACCATACTTCTGAAAACGAAATCATTCTTTAGTTTTTTTTAAATCCCCTTATATATATGTCTATCTTAAACACAATCATGTTAGATGGTAGCGCCGCAGGACTTGGCGCAGTAGGTGCTGGTATCGCTGCTTTGGCTGCCGGTGTTGGTATTGGTCAAATCGGTAAAGGTGCTGTTGAGTCTATCGCTCGTCAGCCTGAAGCTGCTGGTGACATCCGTTCTGCAATGATCCTTACAGCAGCCTTCGTAGAGGGTGTTGCGCTGTTCGGCGTTATCGCTGGTTTGTTGGCTGTATTGAAATAATACTTCCTGCAAAAAACAACATTGAACTGCATCTGACGCAAAGGGCAGAGGATGCAGTTCTTTACAAAGAAATTTTTGCCGGTACCATTTTGCCGGTCCATTTATAGAAATCAAAATCATTACCCCCAAAAGAATTCAGTTTTATGGAATTGCTTACCCCCGATTTAGGATTATTTGTCTGGACGCTACTTGCCTTTGTGATTGTTTTCCTGATCCTGAAAAAATTTGCCTGGAAGCCTATCCTGACTTCCCTCAGCGAGCGTGAAAAAGGCATTGCCGATTCTATTGCCTCTGCTGAGCGCGTAAAGAAAGAAATGGCGACTATGCAGGCTGAAAACCAGAAAGTAATGGCTGAAGCACGTGAAGAAAGGACACAAATGCTGAAGGAAGCGAAAGAGCTGAAAGACAAGATCGTCAACGAAGCGAAAGAGCAGGCCAAGAACGAAGCATCAAAAATCATTTCTGATGCCCGCGTACAGATCGACCATCTGAAAATGGCTGCGATGACTGAAGTGAAGAATGAAGTGGCCACACTGGCTTTGCAGGTAGCAGAGAAAGTACTGCGCAAAAACCTGGCCAGCGATGCAGAACAAAACAGCTATGCCAAAAAACTGGCTGAAGAAGTAGCGTTGAACTAAGCCCCTGACTTTATTGCCGAATTAACTAATTTTCAAATTGCCTCATTAGTATGCTTAATCCCCGTCTAGCCTCACGATACGCCAAATCTCTGATCGACATCGCTGCCGAGCAAAACAGCCTTGAAGAAACACTGAAAGATATGCAGCTCTTGGACGCTATCAGCAAACAGAATAAAGACTTTGTGCTGATGATGCGTAGCCCGGTGATCAAGGCCGACAAAAAGAATGCCATTATAGATGCCGTACTGCACGGAAAGATCGGTGTACTGACACAGCAGTTTATCAAATTGCTGATCAGCAAAGGCCGTGAACAGAATCTCGACGAAATCGCCCAAGCCTATATCCAGCAATATCGCGAAAGCAAAAAAATAAGGATGGTCAGGCTGACTACTGCTGCTCCCGTGGATAGCTCTGTAATTGATACACTGAAAAGCAAGTTAAAAGCAGCGTATACCGGTGACAGCGTAGAGTTCGAAACCAAGGTAGACCCGGCCCTGTTAGGTGGCTTTGTACTGGACATGGGCGACCGCCAGCTGGACGCCAGCATCCTGCGCGATCTGAACGATATCAAAAAGCAGTTTACAAAGAACCTGTACGTTCCCCAGTTCTAAACTGCTATAAATTTTAAATACAAGAACTTTAGTTTTACATTTTTTAATCTCTATACAAAATGGTTGATATAAAACCCGACGAAATATCGGCGATACTGCGCCAGCAGCTCAGCAACTTTAACGCTTCTGCAAACCTCGAAGAAATAGGTACCGTACTGCAAGTAGGTGATGGTATCGCGTTGGTGTATGGCCTGAACGGCGTACGCCAGGGTGAACTCGTTGAATTTGAAAACGGAGTACGTGCTATCGCCCTGAACCTTGAAGAAGATAATGTGGGTGTGGTATTGATGGGGGAGAGCGCCGGTATCAAAGAGGGTAGCAAAGTAACCCGTACCGGTATGATCGCCTCTATCAAAGTTGGTGAGAGCATGCTGGGCCGTGTGGTGAACACCCTGGGTGAGCCCATCGACGGTAAAGGTCCTTTGAGCGGTGAGTTGTTCGAAATGCCCCTGGAGCGTAAAGCACCGGGTGTACTGTTTCGTGAGCCGGTAAAAGAACCCCTGCAAACCGGTATCAAAGCCATCGATGCGATGATCCCGATCGGCCGCGGACAGCGTGAGTTGGTCATCGGTGACCGTCAGACCGGTAAAACGGCGATCTGTATCGATACCATCATCAATCAGAAAGAATTTTATGCTGCAGGCAAGCCTGTATATTGTATTTATGTTGCGATCGGACAGAAAGCATCTACTGTGGCCGGTGTATTGAAAACACTGGAAGAAAATGGCGCTATGCCCTATACCACTGTAGTACTGGCTTCTGCTTCTGACCCTGCTCCATTGCAGTTCTACGCTCCCTTTGCCGGTGCTGCGATCGGTGAATACTTCCGTGATAC
This sequence comes from Chitinophagaceae bacterium, assembly GCA_035497375.1. Lineage (GTDB taxonomy): Bacteria > Bacteroidota > Bacteroidia > Chitinophagales > Chitinophagaceae > Rurimicrobium. The sequence goes on from DATJDO010000479.1 coordinate 3,795, forward strand.
AGGTCGCCCTGCTTTGGTGATCTATGATGATCTGTCTAAGCAAGCGGTGGCTTACCGTGAGGTATCTTTGCTGCTGCGTCGCCCTCCGGGACGTGAGGCTTATCCTGGTGACGTATTCTACCTGCATAGCCGTTTGCTGGAGCGTTCTGCGAAAGTGATCAACAACGATGAGATCGCTAAGACGATGAACGACCTGCCGGAAAGCCTGAAAAGCAAAGTAAAAGGCGGTGGTTCACTGACGGCCCTGCCGATCATCGAAACACAAGCTGGTGACGTATCTGCGTATATCCCTACTAACGTGATCTCGATCACCGATGGTCAGATCTTCCTGGAGTCCAACCTGTTCCTGTCCGGTATCCGTCCGGCCATCAACGTAGGTATCTCCGTAAGCCGTGTGGGTGGTAACGCGCAGATCAAATCCATGAAGAAAGTATCCGGTACCCTGAAACTGGACCAGGCCCTGTTCCGCGAGATGGAAGCCTTCTCCAAATTCGGTGGAGACTTGGATGCTGCTACGAAAAACGTAATCGACAAAGGTGCGCGTAACCTGGAGATTCTGAAACAACCGCAGTTCTCTCCGTACAGCGTGGAAAAACAAGTAGCGATGATCTACATCGGTACCAACAACCTGATCCGCGAAGTACCGGTGAAAAAAGTAAAAGCGTTTGAAGAAGCCTTTATGCGTGAGATGGAATTGAAACTGCCCGATGTACTGGCAGAATTCAAAAAAGGTAATTTGCCTGAAGAAGGTCTGAACAAAATGACCCAATTGGTGAACAGCCTGATCCCTCAGTTCAAATAGTAAGAACAAAAGAGTAAATATACACAAAGCGAACCCGGCCTTATGGCCGGGTTTTTTGTTGTGCGATAATTTGGTCCAAGGAGTTAAATAAGGTAGCCTGTCTTATAAGGTCTGCTGCCCGAATTGCAGTAAATAACCGTTGTTGTCATAGACTGCGAACTCCCGCATCTGCCATTCAAAGTCATCAATCTCGTAGCACACTTTTACCTTGTCTTTAAGAGCATGTCAAAGAGTGTCTACATCGTCAGTGGTAAAGTAAAAGCTACCTGTAAATAGAGGTTGGTCAAAAGGAAAATGCGCATTCGGTGTAGCCACCATGATGGCTACATTGTCTTTGTACAAAGAGGCCCAGCCCCATTCTTCATTTTTTTCGGCCAGGGTAAAACCAATCAGTTGTGTGTAGAAAGCAATGGTTTCGTCGAGCTGATGGGTACGGAGTAAAGGTCTTAAGGAACTTAAGGTCATGATATCAAATGCTTAATGAGCCGTCTATAAAGATACATGATATCCTGAACCAAGCTTCCTATCAGGTATAAGTATGTGATAGTAATAATGCAGAAAAACAATGTATTTTGGAGCTTTAAGGAAGTGCTAGGCAATATAAAATAAGTCGGGTGTTTTTGGGAAAAATAATATGTAAGATCGTTTTGTCAGGCAGCATCCTGATGTTTTGTTTCTCCGGTAGCCGGGCGCAAAATATTATGCCCTTAGGTAAGTATACCTTTACGGTTCAGCCCTTACAATTGGCCTTCCAGGAACTATCAGGAAATCTGGAACACACATTGGGGCGGAATACGATTGGGATTATCGGTGCATATCGTTTCCAGACGACATGGGATCAATATACAAATGGCCCTTATTACAACTATAGCCGGCAATTTACCCAAGAGAGGTATATGGTATCCGCTTATCATGCGTATACCGTTGGGCTGAATGCGAAACATTACCTCAGGTCAGAACGTAATTGTTACCTGGAAGCCATCCTGTTTTACCGGAATTGGTGGGATGATAACGAGTTCAAGAGTACAGCATCTCCGCAACAAACAGTTACACTCAGAGATATTGTCCATGTATATGGTATGAAACTGCTGATGGGACATACTACGGTCTTTCCCGAGAGGGGGAGGCTCCGGCTGGTCGTACACAAGTATTTTGGCCTGGGCATACGCCAAAGAAAATACGCTCCCTACCCTAATGATGCCGCTGTTCCGGCAGCCAGGTACCATACTATTGACGGGAAGGAGGGGGTAACGGTGACTGTCCAGTTAGGGTTTTCACTAGGTTTTTCTATCTATCCTAAAGCTGCACCTGTACAACAATAGTCCTTTTTCTAACACAGAATTGCCCTGTTAGTGTTTTCAATCCACTGCCGGTACAGATGCCTGGGGCATGAGAGCGCGGAATAGGTGATGGACGGACATTCTTGCTACATCCCTTATTAATCATTAACCATTTTTCATTGCTACACGCGTATACTCTGCGGATAATGAAACAAATCTTCCGGGTCGTATTGCCGTTTGATGTCCTGCAGGCGCGTATAATTGTCGCCGTAGTACATCATTTCCCAGTCTTTAAAATTGATGTCCGGGTAATTGCGGTAATGGGCTTTGATGCCACTATCGCGGAACAGGGTCTGTATTGTTTCAAATGCCGTGGTCAGTTTTGTTTCCTGGTTTTCCTGCTGCCAGTACGCCTGCAACTCGCCCAGGAAAGGTAAATGGCGATGGGGGTAGCAGGAGCCTGCGGCGAAGTCTGCATCATTGATTTTTCCACCCAGGGTATTCACCTGGAACACAATACCCGGATTGCCGGTGACCTGAGCAAACAGATCATCTTTTATCTTCAGGATGTCTTCCTTGCCCTGATAAAGGCCGCAGGAGGCATTTTTAAAGAAGATCGGCCCTTTCCGCCCATAGTAGCGCTTCATTGCCTGCGGAAGGTTGGCGGCCAGTGTTATGCTTTTGCTGTCGGAAAGATCAGCAATGGGCGCAATGGTCTCTGCAAATGCGGGATAAGCTTTATAGCTGGTGATCAGCACTGTCAGCGTTTTGCCATTCAGTACATAAGCACCAAAAGCCTCAGCAGGAAGGGTTTGGCTTACATCGAACCAGGCACTTAAGGTATTGCCGAACCGCTCAGTCGTCATGTTGCGAAATCGCAGAACATAAGCGTCGAAAGTTGGGGGCATATCGTACACGCGGAAACGAAATGAAGTGGCCACGCCAAAATTACCGTTGCCACCGCCCTTGCAGGCCCAGAGCAGGGCTTCGTCATCCTTTGAATCCCGGATAGTACCTGCCGCATCGACCAGGCGCAATTGTTGCAGGCTGTCGCAGGTGAGGCCAAACTTCCTGCTGAAAAAACCATAGCCTCCGCCCAATGTCAATCCTGCAATGCCTACCGTACCGCAGGATCCGGAAGGCAGCAGTTTCTTCTTGGGGAAAAGATAGGCCTGTATATCCTGTAACAGGCATCCCGGCTGTATTTCTACTTCATTGTCGCCGACCAGCCTGATTTGCTTCATCAGAGAAACATTAACTACCATACCGCCATCGTTTGAAGAAAAACCTTCGAAGCTGTGCCCGCCGCTTTTGACGGCTACTTTCAAGTGTTCTGCCGCTGCTTTTTGAATGGCGAACTGTACGCCCTTTTCCGTTTTGCAGACGGCAATGTATTTCGGCAGGTGTTGGATGCGTTTGTTAAAGGCTGTGTTGAAGGCTGCGTATGCGGCGTCATTGCGGCTCAGCAGCAAGACGTCTTCTTCTGTAACCGCGATCTGCTCCGGTGCTGCCGCTCCTACCTTTTGCTTTGGCGCTTTAGCAGGTGTTTTTGGTTTGTCTGTAGAAGGCCTGTCGTCAAAGCAACTGATAAAGGGCATAAACGCGATACCCAGACCCATTAGCCTGAGGAACTCTCTTTTGGAATAGGTACGGCTCATCGTGTGTGCTGTTGAAGAAGAAATTTATTTTACCTGGTGCTCATTCAGCCATTTCCGGTATTTGTCGGCATTTATTTCCTGCTCCTGCAATGTGCGGGCATAGACGTGGTATCCCGGTTTTTGTGCATCGGCAACAAAATACAGGTAGTTGTGTTCTGCGGGATGTAATACAGCCTCCAATGCGGATTTGTTGGGCATGCAGATCGGGCTGGGCGGCAGGCCTTTGTAGCGGTAAGTGTTATATGGTGATTCGATGAGCAGGTTTTTATAATACACCCTGTGGATCTTCGTTTTGAATCCATCTGCCTTCCGCATCGCAAAGATCACCGTAGGGTCGGCATCCAGCTTCATGCCGATCTTCAATCGGTTTAGGTACAGGCCGGCCACCAGGGGTTGTTCATCGGGTTTCGATGATTCGAGTTGTACTATAGAAGCCAATGTGGTCACCTGTAAAGGGTTCATGTTGCGGGTACCAGCCTCCGCTGTTTTCTCTGCGGTCCAGTAGGCATCGAATTGTGCTTTCATTTTCCGTACAAAGTCTGTGGGGCTGATTGTCCAGTGAAAATTATAAGTATCGGGAAAGAAGAAGAAGATCAGCGCTGCGGTATCGTATCCTGCTGCAAAGTCTGCACTCGCCATGGCCTGCACCAGGCTTGCAGAATCTGCTTCCAGCAAAGGACTTACCCTGCCTGCCAGTTCGAAAATGCTGCTGTAGTTGCCGATGCGAATCGAGATTTCGTCTTGTGTACCGATGCGCAGTCGATTGATGACGGTACTGTTGTTTTCGCCTTTGTTCAGGGTATAGCGGCCGGGTTTGATGCGGCTGCTGTATTTTTTCTGATTGGCCAACCATGCAAAGCTCGCTGCATTGTCCAGGAAGGGGGCAATAGAATCCAGCACCTGTCGGTAGCTTGCCCCAGTGGGGATGTACAATTTGCCACTATGGCTGATGTTGGGCTGCAGCCAGTTGCGGTAATAAAAGAAACCGCCGCTGCCGCCCAGGGCAAGGATGAGTACCAGGAGTACGGCAAGTAGTTTACGGCCGGATTTTCGTTTTGCCATTGGAGGAAAATGAGTATTGCTAAGGTATAAGGGCCGAAGCGCTTCCCTGCGAGAAAAATTAAATGATTTCCCGGATGTGTTTTTCGATGTTGGACGCTATCTTCTGCATCGGCAGGTCATTGTCGTCGAAGCCGAAGGGATCTTCGATCTCCTCGGCCACCAGTTCCAGGCTCCCCAGCACATAGAAGACAAAGCCCACAATGGGTGCTACAAAATAGCCCAGGGTAAACACATAGCCGAAGGGCAGGGTGATCACATAAAAGAAAATGAACTTCTTGATGAAAGCACTGTACGAGTGAGGGATCGGCGTGTTCTTAATCCGCTCACAGGCTCCGCAGATGTCAGTAAAGGAAGACAGTTCGCCATTCAGTATGATCAGCTGGTCGCCCGTGATCTTACCTTCCTTGTACAAGCCATTGACCTTTTGCGTCATCATGCCAGCAACCTGGTTGGGTACATGCTTAGCGGTATCGATATTGCCCAGCTCAGGGTGGGCCTTTTCGTCAAGTGCCAGGCGGGTACTTTCTGACTGCAGGTGTGTTTTGAGTACTTTGGCGTACAGGGGTATCGTGTTGCGGAAAAAAGTACGGGTGCTGGCATCTTGCTCCGGCAGCATGGCGCTTAATTTCAGCGACAGGTTGCGGCTGTTGTTGACGAGTGCACCCCAAAGTTTGCGCCCTTCCCACCAGCGGTCGTAGGCTGTATTGGTACGGAACACTAATAATATAGAAATCGCAAAACCCAGCAGGCTGTGCAGGGTGGGGATGTTCTTTACCCAGCTGTTGCTGCCGAGGTGCAGATGCTCCAGTTCCCAATAGGCAATCGCCAGGGAATAAACGACGATGAGCAGGATCAGCGGAGCCAGCTTACGGGCAGTATCTG
>DATJDO010000480.1:0-2203 GCA_035497375.1 Chitinophagaceae bacterium
TCAAGGATACCGAAGTGGCGCTGATCGATGGTGTCAATCGCTGCTTTACGCTTCAGCTGATCGCCGACAACTGTTTTGATCCGGCTGGCCGCCATTTGCAATATTGCGTTCTTTTTGCGCAGGCGTGCCAGGTTGCGGGCAATGACGAACAGCAGCACAGCAATAATGCCGGCAAATACCAGCACCGACCAGTACAGGTAATTCAAATCGCGTTCATTAAATCCCAAAGTGGCGCCCTTTACCCGCAAGCGGGCGAGAATATAAAAAGGGTAAATATTATCGCGCACAATGCAAAACGCGACCACGGAAACGATACCCAGCCAGCTCAATCCCTCTAACACCAGCAATACAATACTGCTCCATATACGGGCTGCAACCGGCTTGCGCAACGAAACGGCCAGGGGATCCAGCAAGGCCAGCTGGCTGTTGATCAATTCCTTTTCCTGCCTGAACTCGAGGAGCAGGTCATCCTGTAATCTTGAATTTTCCATAATTGTGCAGAGGGTGGTGGAAGGGCAAAAATAATCAAGCGCAGCCTGAAAAAAGAAGATGTGGGTAAAAAGGGAAATGAATAATGATGAATGAGTAACAAATAAGGAATAATGAAGTTAATGGATTAAAGGAGCTCATTAAACTAAAAGGTTCATAAGGCAATTTGAATAAAGGGGTTGCTGTGCCTGTCCTTAAAGCATTCTGTTATCCTCAGGACATGTTGTAAGACCTTGTCTCTTGCATCGTTGCGTGCAAATTAGCGCAAGGAAAAAATATGCCTTCGATTCCCTGCGCCTTTGCGTGCATTACATAAAGCCTTACTGCGCGCCTGCGGGGAAAATGAAAAATAATGTAGGTTTGATAAAATTTTCTTTTATGCTTTGGAAAGGAAGGCGCGAAAGCTCAAACTTTGAAGATGCTACAGGCCGCTCAGGCGGCGGTGGACGTACAATTATAGGCGGAGGCATAGGCATCCTGATCGTTATCGTCATCGCACTGATCACCGGTAAAAACCCTGCGGCCCTGCTGGACCAGGCACAAAATGCAGGGCTGGTGTCGAACACAGGCGAGGGCGGAGTATGTCCGAGTACAGAAAGCCGGAACGAAGAAGCGATGCAATTTACCAAGGTAGTGCTGGCCAGTACTGAAGACGTATGGAACGAAGAATTTCGCAAAATGGGCAAAACCTACGAGGAACCTGTCTTGCAGGCTTTTTGCGGCCGTACCAATACTGCCTGTGGTATGGGCGCTGCCGCTATGGGGCCTTTTTACTGCCCGGCCGACCATAAAGCGTATATAGACCTCGCCTTTTACAATGAACTCCAGAACAGGTTCAAGGCACCCGGCGATTTTGCAATGGCCTATGTGATCGCCCACGAGGTGGGACACCATATTCAGAACCTCTTAGGCATATCGGCCAAAATAGAAGCCGAACGCCGCAACCTGGGAGAAACTGAAGCCAACAAATTATCCGTGCGACTGGAATTACAGGCCGATTTCCTGGCCGGCGTCTGGGCACATTATGCACAAGCTACACAGAAGGTGGTGCAGGAAGGCGACATAGAAGAAGCGCTGAATGCAGCCCATGCTATCGGCGACGACAACCTGCAGCAACAGGCCAACGGGTATGTGGTGCCGGATGCCTTTACACACGGAAGTTCTGAACAACGGATGTACTGGTTCAAAAAAGGATTTGAGACGGGCGACATCAGGCAGGGGAATACGTTTGACAATGCTGAAATGTAACGTTTTGGAATAATGTGGGAAATGGGCACATTGGAATAGGTCAAGACCTTTCGAATGACTCCATTAACTGAAAAACAAATTACCTGATTGACATTAGCGGGGCAGCAGCCAGACATAATACGTTTCCGTCACGATGCTGTCCGTTCCCGGAACACGGTGTTTTTCCTGCACCAGGGTACGTTTTTCCGAAAATTCAGCCACGTTAAAATGATCTTTCTCCTGCTCATGACCTTGGGCAGGTGCAGGTTTTGCCTGCTTTTTATTACCTTGTTTTTGTTGGGCGACGGAAGATACACAGGTCAGCACACCACAAAAAAGCAGTACAGTTTTGACACAAGTCATGACACAGTAGTTTTGAATAAATACAAAACGACAAACATTCGATTTGCGTATAGGAATACTTGTTTTTTTTAGAAAACCACTGGTGCAGATTCAGTAGAACGATCGCATCTGTCCTTTTGTTCAC
>DATJDO010000481.1:0-3191 GCA_035497375.1 Chitinophagaceae bacterium
CGCTATCCAGGATACCGCCCATGCCGATCACACGGTTTTTAGGCAGGCCTGTTGCTTTCAACGCCAGATAAGTCATGGTATCCATTGGGTTGGAAATCACGATAATGATGGCCTCAGGAGAGTGTTGCAGCAGGTTTTTAGCTACTTCTTCCACGATCTTTGCATTGGTGCCGATCAGCTCTTCACGGGTCATACCCGGTTTACGGGGAATACCGGAAGTGATCACACATACAGAAGAACCGGCTGTTTTGCTGTAGTCGTTGGTGCTGCCTGTGATGCGGGTGTTGAAGCCCAGCAGTGAAGCCGTTTGGGTAAGATCCAGCGCCTTGCCTTCAGCAAAACCTTCTTTGATGTCCACCAATACCAGTTCTTCGGCAATGTCGCGCCTTACGATGTCGTCTGCACAAGTAGCGCCTACTGCGCCTGCACCTACTACGGTTACTTTCATTGTTTTTATTTTATGGATTGAAAAATGAGATTTTTAGCGCAGCAAATGTAGGAAATTTGAAGTATGAAGTGCCAATAAGTTCCAAAGGCTACGGGTATTTATACTTATTTGCATGTTGAGCCGCAGCCGGGAAATTGATATACCCAATATAGTGTACCGTAGTAGTGAATAGGTCCTGTTTAATTATTATCGGCTAAAAGCTTGCCCATCGTCAGCAGGACTGAAGGAACATGGCCGCATTGAACCCTCACTGTCCCTTGTCCCTGAAATAATCGGGAGAAAAAAGTATTGTAAATGAAAATCCAGTTTGGAAAATCCCGGTTTTCTGTATTCCCATAACAATAAAATCATGCGTTCAGTGAGTACATTTTACCAGCTTGGTGTGCACTTAACAGCCAATTGCCACCTTTCATTCCTAAAAGTAAGCGTTTACAAAAATGTGATTGATTGAATTTTTATTATTAGTATATTTGGTATAAATTCTGGTTGTATGAAGAATATATACGCAATTTATTTCCTGTCATTCATTGGGCTTCCTGCATATGCCCAAACATCGCTCACGGAAAGAGTTAGTGCAAAAGCAACTTATGATTATAATGGCTCCGTCTATGAATTAGCCAGTTTTTCATCCTATTCCTGGTCTGCCGGCCGATCGTCCCGGCAGGATGGCGTGAAGGTGGTGTTGGAAAATTATGATAGTATGGAGCGTGGTCCTTCCCTCGATAGAACTATTAAAAAGTATAATGCAGATGGTACTATCGCAGAGTCCGTAAGGAAGGACTGGGATCGGACAACGTTTGCCTGGTTGGATTTTAGTCGTTTTACATATCAGTACCTTGATAAACAATTGGTCCGGGTCACAGAAGAAGAGCTTAGGGATTCCGGATTATCCAAGACACGGCAGACAAACTATACTTTTTCCGGTAGTAAGCTCGTGGAAAAGTATCAGGAAGTTTGGAACGGAACTTCCTGGGAGGATGCCGGCACAACAAGCTACCAGTATACTGCGGGGAAACTTATAAGAGAAACCTGGGGAAGCCAAATGAAGAAATACAGCTACGATGCTTCCGGAACACGCAACGTAGTGGAATACAGTACATTTAAATGGGGCATATGGCACCCTGAGACCAAAGATTCAACCATATTTAGCGGAGGTTTACCTGCGGCAGTGATTGGCTTCAAAAATGTAGCGATCATGGATCCGGAGTGGGAGAAAACTTATCGTGTAGTATACAGCTATTCTTCCGGTATGCTGTCGGAACGTACTCGTTCATTGTGGGATAAAACATCGTCTGATTGGGTTAGTGAAACAAGATTTGTCAATACGTATTCCGGGAGCAATTTGACGGACAGTATGTTCCAGGTATGGGATGATTCCGCTTTAATATGGCAAAATAAACACCGCTTTGTGTACACCTATAATACCAACAATCACCTAAGTACGCAGACATGGGAAGAATGGCGGGACAAAAGATGGCAAACAGCAATACATTATTTGGAGCCTCCCCGTACAGTGTATTACTATGAAACTGTTTTAGGAGTTCCTGAAGCACAATTTGCTGATTTTCCTGTCTCTCTTTATCCAAACCCAGCGAATGGAGGCGTCGTTTACCTGGATTATTATACAATGCAAAATGAGTCAGGAGAAATTGTGTTGCGCGATGTCAGCGGCAGGCAGGTTATGCGTCTTTCCGAACAGGGGAGCAGTGGCGACCATTCTGTCGCCCTGCCTGTTTTGGATTTGTCGCCGGGACATTATTTTGTTACTCTTTATCTCGGCGGGCAATACAAAAAGACATTGCGCTTTGTAAGATAACATGTTGCAGTAAGCAAAAGGCCTCCGTTGCGGAGGCCTTGTATCAAAATGAAATATGCTGGTCTGGTTTTAACTGGAGACCACCAGAAGCGCTACGATCAGGCTGACGCCAAAACCGATGCCCCAGTTTTTCCATACTTTACCCTGCTTGATCTGTTTGGCCTGCTTGCGGTACCCTTTTTCATATTCCGGGTTTTGCATCCATTTTTCGTTAGGGTAGTTCAGCAGATCGTTAGAAGGTCTGGTGGACGAGCTGGCAATGGCGGGAATAAGCCCTACTATCGGAGATACCAGGCTGGTGATCAGGGTTCCTGTCCCTGCTGCTTTGTACCCGTCATAATACCGCTCTGCGTCGCGCATACCGGCCAGGTAGGGGTTGCCCTCAATCACTATAGTCGAGTCTGAGGAAAAAGCCTGGATGCGCACTTTGTTGAAGGTGTCCACTGTGCCATTGGCATAATGCACGCGGCCGAGCTCCGACTTGTAGATCGTATAGTACGGTCCGTCCGGGTTGTCCCAACGCTTGTAGCGCAGGTCTGAATGGTTGACATCCGTTACCCGTACCTGCAGGCTATCCCCGTTTTTGCGGATAATGAGGTCCTGGGCTGAGGCATGATGACGCGATGCCAGGAGGAGCACAACAAACAGGTATAAGTATTTCAGTATAGACATGCTTTCGTTATTAATAATTCAGCAGCCAGCCGATTTTTTCGGCCACCTTGTCGGCATTGGGCAGCATAGCAGCCTCCAGCCCCATGTTCATCGGTACGGCGGGCAGGTCCAGAGCGCCAATGGTCTGTACCGGCGCATCCAGGCTGGCAAAGCAGTTCTGGGCAATACGACCGGCCAGGGCTTCGCAGAAGGAATTGCGCAGTTGCTCTTCCGTCAGTACGATGCATTTGCCGTGGCGGCGTACGGTGCGATACA
>DATJDO010000482.1:0-1839 GCA_035497375.1 Chitinophagaceae bacterium
AGTGAAGGGCTGGTGCGCATCACAAAATTTTCTGTTCTTTTTACCGCTCCGTTGAGGGCAATACCTTTCCTGGCCCAGCCCAGGGTAGAGTAGAGCGTACTTCCATCGTGGTTTTGCAATTTGCCGTTTACGCTGATGGCCTCAGTGGATTTGTAAGCTCCTTCCACATACCAGCTCAGGTTTTTGTAGGTCAGGTTGTTATACGCGGTAAAGGCATACATATTATATTTCGGTACAAACCTGTCCACCAAAGGTGACCCATTGATGGTCGCGGCCACCTCGTCCATCGAATTCTGGTCCAGGGTCCTGTTCAGGGTAGCAGCGCCGGGTGTCAGGTGTACCTCGCCTATGCTGGCATCGCCCTCTATTGTAAAGGACTTAAAGATCGGTGCATAGAATTTGTTCACCATGCTGTTGTCCTTCTGCTGCCCGGCCATCCCTTTTACGAATATATGGTCGTTGATGCGGTACTTCATGGAAATACCGACCAGGGCGTTGTCAATCAACAGGCCTCTGTCTTCATAAGAGCGGAACAAAATACCACTGCCGATCTGGTCATAGATATATCCTGCCGTAACACTCAGGTCCTGTATGTCTTTACTAAGGCTGAATGCCCCTACGCCAAAAGTGGTCATAGGGCTGGTCAGATACTTCAGGTTCGAGTTTTGAAAAGCGTCTACACGCAGGAAACCGGTAAAGCCATTCTGGTTATACCGCAGGCTTAACCAGCCTTCTCCACCGGTTTTGGTCTTTTCATAAAGAGGGTTATTGGCCTCAATATATTTAGTGTCGTTTTCGAAAAAGTTGACATTGGTCATAATGTCCCCACTCAATGTTCCCTGCGCAAAAGTGCTTGAAAAAGCGCCCAAAACGACTGCAGAAAGCAAATATTTCTTCATTAATTAACTGTTAAAGCTTATTGAAAATTCAGACGAAATTAGTTTGATGATGTAACATTAACAACTTAATTTTGTCAGACTACTTATAAAAAAACAATTGAAAATGAAAAAACTAAGCTTTCTTGCCCTGTGCCTGTTTGCCTCTGTAACGCTGTTTGCACAGGCCGAACTGCCGAACACACAAATCAAAGACGTGAACTCCGGCAAGAAAATCGCCTTCAACCAGACTTTCGAAAAGGGTAAAGTAACCGTTGTCAGCTTCTGGGCGACCTGGTGCGTGCCCTGCAAAAAGGAAATCAACAACATTCGTCGCAAAATGAGCGACTGGAAGAAAGAAGCCGACTTTAACTACATGACCGTTTCTCTGGATGAATCGCGTGCGGAAGGTTTGGTGCGCAGTTATGCCAAATCGCAAGGCTGGGATTTTCCTTATTTCCAGGATGCAAACTCTGATCTGAAACGCTCATTAAACTTCCAGAATGTTCCGTTTACTCTTATCGTAGATAAAAACGGTAAAGTGGCCTGGATGCATACCGGCTATGAAGAAGGCGGAGAAAATGAAATGTTTGCAAAAGTAAAAGAGCTTACAGCGCAATAAAGCCTGTAATACAATAAGAAAAACGCACCGGGTATAAAGCCGGTGCGTTTTTTTATTAAAGCCGCACCGCATATATCTTTTCTTTTTCGGCAAGCTGCCTTACATTCGCGGGTCATAATTTTTAAAAAAACTACAAAAAGCATCAAACAATGACCCTCCTTACAGACCTGCAAGATGGTATACTGACCATTACCGTCAACCGCCCGGAAAAGATGAACGCCCTGAACAAAGATGTGATCAGCGACCTGGGCAAAGCGCTTGATGAAGCTTTCGCCAATGCTGAAGTTCAATCCATTATCCTTACAGGCGCTGGAGAGAAGGCATTTGTAGCAGGGGCGGATA
>DATJDO010000483.1:0-4147 GCA_035497375.1 Chitinophagaceae bacterium
AATTTGCTCATCCAGGGGTTTTTCCATTTGTACCTGCAGTACTGCTTCCCTGAGTTCTTCAGAGCTGAGTGCTGCAATTTTGGATATTTTAAATCCAGCATCTACGAGCACTGCTACTTTAAGTAGCTTTTTGAGCTGCTGATCGTCATAGTACCGTATATTGGTATCTGTACGGTGTGGGGCAATGATCGTATATCTTTTTTCCCAAATCCGTATAGTGTGCGCCTTTATGCCTGATAGCCTTTGCAGGTCGCTGATCTGGTAAAAATTCATGCCTCAATTGCAGGTTTGCTTGTTCAAAAGTAGGCTTGTTCGTAGTGATTTTTCATAATAATTTTTAAAAATCAAAATGGTGTATTAATTTGGCAGCGGTTATAAAACCAAAATGCACTCTTTTATGAAGAAGATACTCACCGGTGCGGCTCTTTTGTCTGCGATGCTGTTTGGCAAGGATACACAGGCCCAGGAATTAGGTTTTGGTATTAAAGGCGGTTACGGCAAATCTGTCGTACGCGCCCCAAAACGATCTGATATTTATAACATTGGCAGCATTTATACCTTCAATGCAATGGCGTACCTGGACATTCCTTTGTCTTCAGGATTCAGCATACAACCCGGTCTGGCAGTAAATGGTAAAGGAGCCAAAATCAACGTATACGATCAGAAAAGCGGCACTTATACCAACTACGAAAGCAATCCCGTCTACCTCGAGCTGCCGGTACATGCCGTGGCAAAAATTGCGATTGGTGACATTTTTGACAAATGCAATATCCTGCTGGGTGGCGGACCTTATGTTTCTTACGGGGTTTCCGGCAAACAAAAGGTAAACGGCAAATTCCTCGGTAAATCTTTCTCATCGGAAGACAATATCATTTTCAGCAATGACGACAAGCCTGCAAACAGCAGGAATTTTTACGGTGAATTCAAACAGTTTGACTTCGGACTGAATGCTATAGCCGGTATCGAATACCATTGGGCAACCTTTAACCTGACGTATTCCTACGGTGCTGTCAATGTGAATCCGGGCGCTAACCTGACACAGATAGACCGTCTGAAAAACCGCGTGCTTTCCGCTTCCATCGGCGTACGCTTCTAAGCAGATTCTTTACTTTTCTTTTCGAAAGATTTGTTTCACATTTGTGTTGAAACAAATCTTTTTTGTTTTGTAAAAACAGGCAATATGACTTCAGAAGTAATCTACAAGGGAGACCTGCGCACCGCAGCAACACATCTGCAATCCGGCACAGTGATCGAAACCGATGCCCCTACAGACAATAATGGTAAAGGCGAACGCTTTTCACCCAGCGACCTGGTGGCTACGGCACTGGCCTCCTGCATGATGACCATCATGGGTATAGCGGCACGCACACATGGATTCGACATTGACGGCACAACTTGCTCTGTGCAGAAGATCATGGTTGCCAACCCGCGCCGCATCGGCGAGATCAAAATTGATATGCGTTTCCTGGAAGGAAAGGTGTATGATGACAAAACAAAGGCCATTATAGAACGCGCAGCCCTCACCTGCCCTGTTTTTGAAAGCCTGCACCCTGATTGCAAAAAAACGGTTGATTTCTTATGGTCTTAGCCTGATCACACTGTGGCCAATACTACATTGGAGGCATCTCTTGTGGCTGCAGTATTGGTTAAACAACTGGATCATGCCCTGGCTTTCGGCCGCATGAGCAGGAATCCAGCCGGCCTCTTCCCATTCGCTGATGAGCCGGTTTTTTTCCGCTGCCATTTGCTCCAGTAGCTGCAGCGAGGTTTCGCAATGGTCGCCCAGGCCGCTGCGTTGGCTGTAATAATGCCTGATAGGCGCTATCGTATTAATCACAATATTGCGGATACTGTCTGCACCAAGGTGCTTAGGAGCCTTGTTCCTGGCTTCGTCTTCAAAACGAAAATGGTGCTCCCAGTAGTCAGACGCGCTTACTTCGAACAATTGCGCGAGCTCTTCAAAGGAGGATGAAGCAACAATCTGCGTGAATAAATGTAAAGAATGATGAATAAGCGCTGCGAACTGTGCGATCCTTACCGTTGGGAAGTTTGCAGGTCGCATGCGCATAAATTTCCAGATTTTGGCATCCAGGGCTTGTAGCTGGTACTTTCTGCGCAGGTATTCGTATTCCTGCCGCAGGCGAAAAGGATATTCCTCCCGGAAATCACGGTCCAGCATCCCCGCCTGACCAAACAACAGGGCTTCTATATGAAAAAGGCTTTGGCGGTGCCGCCCCAGGATGTTTACCGGCAATGACTGTGCCAGTAGCAGGAAAGGGATGGCATTGGTCTTGAAACCGAAATTGGCCGCCAGGCGCCAGTACAGCAATACCCTCCAGTCGCCGGCATTTTGCTTTAATTGCGCATCCCACTCCGCAAAGCGCATCTCCCAGCGCTCGGCCAGGAGCCGTGTCAGCCAGGCCTGCCTGTTCAGCGCACTCACCTTATCGAGATGTGCAGCACAGGGGATTGTACGGAGGGTATGGCTCAGTACCTGGTAATTGCTGATGATATGAGGCGGTATGTGGGGTGCCATTTCCAGCACGGGCACCAGGTTATTCCCCTTTACCGGCACATCATTTTGCCATACTACATGCAGAATGATGTTGTCATAGGCTTTATTGTAATGATGGCCATGCCGGTACCAGTCGCTTGCTTTAATATGCAATTCTACGTTGCCGACCAGCAGGGTATCGCCGATACGGATTTTAGCCTCCTCAAAGTCGGGGCCTGCATGCGTATTCCGGCGGCCGGGATACAATACAACTATCTTTTCTCCATCTGCGGTACGCAGATCAGCAGGACGAAACAAAGAGTGTTGCCAGATGAACTGGAATAATAATTCGTTTTTCATTGCAGCTTACAACTGCAATATATATCATAAAAATGAAACCATTTCCTGCTGATACTGACGAGCTGCCGCGCCGGCTGCCTCGGCAAAGTCTTTTCCGCTGCTGGCATAGATCACTCCACGGGACACATTGATGAGGATTCCGGCATCTTTATTGAGCGTATGGCTGCATACTGTAGCCACATCCCCACCCTGTGCACCTACACCCGGGATCAGGAAGAAATGGTCCGGGCACAACTCCCGTACCCTGGCAAGCTGCTCCTTACGTGTTGCTCCCACCACGAACATAATGTTTTCAGGGCTGCCCCAGGAACTCACCGTATGCAATACCTGCTCGTAGAGCGGCTTACCATTGCAGATCAGCTGTTGAAAATCGTTGCTGCCTTCATTGGACGTAATGCCCAGCACGATACCCCATTTCCCTTCAAACTCCAGGAAAGGAGCCACACTGTCTTTGCCCATATAAGGGGCTATAGTAACGCTGTCGAAATTATAGGTTTCAAAAAATGTCCTGGCATACTGGGTAGAAGTATTGCCGATATCACCACGTTTGGCGTCGGCAATAGTGAAGATATCGGAAGGGATATAAGCAAGGGTCTTTTCCATACTCTCCCAGCCTTTCAGCCCCATGGCCTCATAGAAAGCGGTATTGACTTTATAGGAAACAGTATACTCCTTGGTTGCGTCTATGATCGCTTTGTTAAATGCAAATATGGGGTCTTCTTCAGTCAGTAAGTGTTGGGGAATTTTAGAGATATCAGTATCCAGTCCTACACAAAGGACTGATTTTTTAGCCCTGATCTGGCTGATAAGTTCGCTGCGTGTCATAGGGCTGCAAGGTACACCGATTTTCTGCGTTTTCAGGTGTGCAACAGCTGCTATAACTGTAAAACCTGCACGATTTTGAAACTTACATGTTTATAGTCACAACCCTATTTGCCGGTGTCGAAAGAAGTTTTTAAAAAAAATACCAAACGTTATGTTAAATATCCTATTTTAGCCAAAACAAACAAAATCAATGAAAAAAACACTTTTACTCTCGGGTATTATCGCCCTTTCCACCCATTTCAGCAGCCAGGCACAGTTTTTCATCGGCGGAGGACTCGCCTTTAATTCATACATGTCCGGGGTTGGTCTTTTCCCTGCCCTGCAACCCAAACTGGGTGTGGACTTCAAAGAAGGCCGTGCCAGCATACAGGCAGGCTTCAACTTCAGCCCTTTTCCTCAAAAAAATAAATTCAATGCGGTATATGTAGGCGACAATGCCAAAACCTCCATCTTGTATACGGAAACGCT
>DATJDO010000484.1:0-5652 GCA_035497375.1 Chitinophagaceae bacterium
TTTTTGGGCTTGCCGTACTTCTTCATCATCTTCTCCTTGTGGCTCACTTTGACATTCACTTTCTGGTTTTTGGC
Source organism: Chitinophagaceae bacterium (assembly GCA_035497375.1). Taxonomy (GTDB): domain Bacteria; phylum Bacteroidota; class Bacteroidia; order Chitinophagales; family Chitinophagaceae; genus Rurimicrobium. The sequence continues at coordinate 75 of DATJDO010000484.1, forward strand.
CTTTTTTTCATGAAATGCGGCACCCGCATCTTCCCGCTTCGGTTGCCGGATCACGATGTTGGGCACAAACCTTTTGGGTTGTTCGTCTTCTGTCAACACATCTGATATTTCCAGGTCGTCGGGAAGTGGCAAAACTTTGATACTGCGCTTCATCAGGGCTTCTATGGCTTCCTGCAGGGGCTTTTCACGTTCCGTAATAAAACTGATGGCAATACCCTTTTTATCGGCCCGGCCGGTACGGCCAATACGGTGAATGTAATTTTCCGGCTCTTCAGGTAAGTCGAAATTGATCACATGCGATACTTCTGAAATATCAATACCCCGCGCTACGATATCTGTAGCAATAATAAAGCGGTACGTACCATCACGGAATTTATTGACGGTATTAAACCGGTGGTTCTGTTCTTTGTTGGAATGGATCACATTCGACACACCAGGGAAGCCTTTCTCCATCTCTTCAAATACTTCATCTGCAAGTTTCTTCGTTGCCACGAACACCAGCACCTTGTTCATTTCAGGGTGCTGGGCCAGCAACAATTCAAGGAGGTAAATCTTGGTGTAAAAATTAGGCACTTCATAGGCCAGCTGTTCTATTCCTTCCAGCGGTGTACCGGTAGGAGCGGCTTCTATACGTTTTGGTTCATTAAAAAATTCATCGATCAGGGCTTCCACATCTTCCGTGATCGTAGCAGAAAACAACAGGTTTTGCCGCTTTTCAGGCAGTTGGTCCAGTATATTTTTGATCTGTGTGCGGAAACCCAGGTTCAGCATTTCGTCCATTTCATCGATCACCAGGTGTTTGATCGCTTTCAGTTTCAAAGAACCGCTAAGCGCCAGGTCCATCAGGCGGCCGGGTGTGGCGACTACCACATCGCAGCCTTGCTCTGCAGCAGCCATCTGGGGCCGGGTGTTCACTCCCCCGTAAAAGCCCAGGGTCACTATGTTCATATAGGCGGTCAGCTTTTTCACTTCGCTTACTACCTGCAGCACCAGTTCGCGCGTCGGCACCAGGATCAGTATCTGCGGGTAAGGCTCTTTGGAAAATTTCCACAGCCTCAGGCAGGGCAAAAGGTAGGCAAAGGTCTTACCCGTACCGGTCTGTGCAATACCACACACATGAACACCGGAGATGATCACGGAAAAAGCCCCTTCCTGTATCGGGGTCGGGTGATCCAGGCCCATATCATCCAAGGCTTTAAGCAGGGAACTGTTGAGATTAAGCTGGCTAAAGGTCGTCATACGCAAAAACAATCGTGTCCCGCGAAGGTAATGATTATAAGCCTGGTCCGGCAAGCTCATAGCGCCATAAACCTATTTACTACAGTTTTACAGCGATATCCTGCACCCCGGAAGAGTTTTCTTTGGAAAGATAATGGATCACATCATCCACCAAGTAGAAGGCACCGTTTTTGGTGTAATCGTCTGTAAATACCCCGGAGTAATACATCTTACCCCCGAAAACTCTGAAATAAGCCGGTGTAATCCCGGATGGGACCTTGAGGGTATAAACTGTACCATTCTTCCAGTATTTCGTCACAGATTTTTTCGTGTTATTATCCACATCATAATAAAACAGGTATACATCGGTACCGTCTACCCATAAATTAGCGAATTCATATTGCGTAGCCAGGGTATCGGATGCCGTTTCTACGACGGTTTTCACGTTATTTTTCCAGATGTACACCTGGGTTTCTTTTTGATTCGTCCCGCCAAAGTACACGTCTGCTCCGGACACGGCCAATTGCTCTACTTTGTTTGTGGCATCCGTTACTTCAGTAAGCACATCATTTTTTCCGTATTTTATCCTGGTGCCACCTTCTTCGCTATAATTCTTCACCAGGTAATGGATATCGCCCTTGTCGTCCACTGCACCTGAAAAACTACCTTTCTGGGACAGCTTTTTATAAAGGACACTGTTTTTCCAGACGGCCGCCTGGTCTCCATCTACCCCCACAGCATAGACATCATCGCCATTAAAGCTGACCGTCCAGGTAGCACCTTCCGATCCTTCAAGGGGTAAATATTCCGGTACGCCGTTTTTCCAGAGCACGGCTTTTTTGTCTTTATAACCGGTCACATACACGTCGCTGCCCTTAATCGCTATCGATGCAGCAAGGGTATTACGATCTCCCAGAACGATTTCCTTCCCTTCGGCCCAATACACCGCCTGGGCGCTAAAAACATCACTGGGATTTACTTTTACGCCCAGGGCATAGATACCGGTATGCGGATCTCCCGAGCTTTTGGGGTCTTTTTTACAGGAAGCCAATAAGGTCAGACTCAAAAGAAAATAACTGAGTGTTTTCATAAGTAATAAGCTATAGGATCATGAACAAGGTTGCACCATGCAGCTTTATCACGCTAAAATAATAAAAAAACAAAACATACAAAGCAAAAAACAACAACAAACAGGAAAAAACTATCGATTTCGTTCCTGTTTATTCTAGTACCAGTAATATTTACGGGCGCATGCTTCTTTGCAAAGAAGCATGCGCCCGTATCAACAACAAATTTTGCCTTAACGATGCTTACCTGGTGATCAAAATATGCTTCACATATTTTTTGTCGCCAGACCTGATGACAATATAGTAAGTACCGGAAGCGTATCCCGATGCATCTATTTCAATAGTCGAAGCACGGTTAGCCGAAAGTTGCTCTGCCGGAAGCGTGGACACCAGTTTTCCGAAACCGTCGAAAATACGAATATCCGCAGGGGCTGCTTCCTGTGATTGTAAACGGATCGTAAAGCGGTCGCTGGCAGGGTTTGGAAACACCTCGAATGAAAAGACATCTTTTGTCAAAGCTTCTTCTGAGCTTTCAATAGCTCTTCTCATTGTCTCCTTTTCGTCCCCCCCTCCGTCAGACACCAGGCGCAAACCAAGATACCGGGTATCGGCGCCCGAGGGAATGGGCAAAACAACAGAGCCAGTGCTGATGACCAGGTTGCGGTAACCGGCCTCTGTATAGCTTTTGTAACTCAGGGATGCAAATGCCCCGTCTGCCTCAACAGCCCTTTCACCTATGCCGTTGAGCCTGATCTGTGTTTTATAAATTACTTTGGTGCTGTCATAAACGGTATCTCTTGCATGTCTACCCTGCCAGATCTCGTAGCGGATGAGTGAATAGACCGGCGATCCATCCAAAACTTTACAGGCAGCGTCAATACCGCTAACGGTTATTGTACGCTTACGATCATCAATTGTTGCCTCTTTTTCAACCACTTTTGCCTCTTCTGAATTCGGCTCATCGGAATAATCCTCATCATCCTTTTCGATCATATCCCCTATAAATTCGCTGACCAAGGGAGAATAGGCTTCCCCTCTTGACTGGTACCAGCGTTTCTTCCATCCGTAGCGTATACAACCTACCCCAGCTGTATATTTTGTATACTGGTAACCCCATGACCTGGAGACCTCTGCGGGGGTGTAATAAGGATAACATTGGTACCACGTTACACTCACTGAGATCGGCACACCAAATGAAAACAATGCTGCTGCCGCATTCCAACGGGCCTTGCCCTCACAACTATACCTAAAGAACACATTACAGGAACCATGTCCATACGATCGGGCCGAAGTAAAGGCAAAACCGATAATCAGTGAGGCCATAAGTAGTAACTTTTTTACACTTTTCATACTGTATAATTTTAACTTGTGAAAAAATATATTTACAGTGTAAAACTAAGAGTTGCAGTACAAAAACACATGCTTTTTTTAATCAAAAAATTGTGATTTATAATCATAATTATGTTAATAATAATTAGATTGATCAAAATCACTTTTAAGGCTAAATCTGCTTGGCGCTACTCCAAAGTAGTTGGTAAAGGCATGGGTAAAGCTGGACGGCTCTGAATAGCCGACGAGTTCGCTGATCTCGTTGATGGTGTGCGTGTATCCCAACAGCAGCCGTTTAGCATACTCCATTCTTTCCCTGCTGATATACCTGTAAATAGGGATTTGAAAATACTTCTGGAACTGTCGTCTTAGTGTGGGTATGCTTAAGTTAAACATAGGACTCAATATTTTAATATTAAGATCTGCATTAAGGTTTTTTAGGATGTATGCTTTAATTTGTTCTAAGCGTTCTCTATCTGATTGTAAAAGCATAGGATTATTTTTTTCAACATGATTAACAGAAAATAGAATTAACTATACAGTATAACAAAAATAACATGTGTACGTTGCTAAAAAAAGGGAAATTTCCACGATTTTAAAATATAAACAAAATAGTTTAACTAAAAAAGTATGGTAGCGGCTGTCTTCGGGCAAGTGGGCCGCCAGGGTTTCGTTTCTCTGCTGAACTGAACGCCTGAAGCGTGTCGGCAGGTCCGTATGGTAGCTCCCTGCAGAGACTGATGGCCGCTCCGGACAAAGTACGCAACTGTACCTGCGTTGTAAAAAGTCCGGCACAAAAAAAGGCCAAGCCGGGAGGCTTGACCTTTTGGATGATTTAATTGATTAAAATCCCATACTGTCATCAGCGCTTGGCCCATATACTCCCGGTATAGGGATGTTGAGCAGGCGCAAATAAACGCCCAGCTGTGCGCGGTGGTGAGCGGTCTGGCTTAGCGAATGGCGAACAGTTTCGTATTTGCTCAGTGTACCTATTTTATGCTCTCCGTAAAACATGGTCCAGGTACCGTTCAACAGCAAATCATCTGTGGCTCTGCCCAGCGCTTCCTGCCCATCAGCAGAAGATTTGTCGAAAATGGCCAGCAAATCATTGTTAGTGCTGTAAACCGGTGCTTCCTGCTGATCCGCAAAATTGATTGTTTCGGTATCAACGGCCAGTTTGGACCAGGATGGAATGTCAGCAATGTGCAGGGCCAGTTGCTTCATCGGCATGCTCTTTTCGTGCGGTTTCCAGTCGTGCTTATCATCGGGCACCAAGGCCAGCATTTTGCGGGTGGATACGGCTTCCTGTTCAATTTCTTTTTTCAGTAAATCAGTGATTACCTGTGACATAATTTTCTTGTTTTTTAGATTATACCACAAAATAACTACCGCCCACTGACAACCCTATGGCAGCCGCTTTTTGTACCCTTAAAATTTTTTTGAGCTTTCCTGAACCGTACCAAAGCCCGGCAGTTTTACCGGAGAAATGACAGTCAGCCTTTGACCGGTATGATCCCTGTACGGTACAGCTCAAGACCGGCCTGCAAAATATCGCGGATGGTGTGTATGGGCAAATCGCCTGTGGGGTCCACTCTGAAAATCTTCATCCTTTTGCGCTCCCCCACTTCGAGTTTCGGATGGTGCAGGTAATTCCCTTCCACCATCAGTATATAAGGCTCACCGGTCTTTTTATCCGTCCACAGGTAGCAAAACATCTTTTTCTTATAGCAAAAACAGGGCATACCATACTTCTGCGTTTCGGTGATGTGCTTGTCAGCAGCCAATACAATGCTCCTCAAGGCCAGCAGGCAGCCTTTTACCGGCTCCTGCTGGTCCAGGTAATAATGCTGCAATTCCTGCTGTGGCATATGGATATGTTTTTGGGGAAAAGAAGATTAAAAATCAACCGGCAGTTCCTGCATGTACTCTTTGAGCGGCATATGGTCGCGCTTGCGGAATTGCTG
>DATJDO010000485.1:0-9651 GCA_035497375.1 Chitinophagaceae bacterium
TTGTAACATTTAACTACACTCGAAAGCTTTCGCCCATCACTTAATGAGAATTGATCAAAAGGATTAGCTCCCTGTTTACATATACCATTACGTGGGCATTTCAGATTATGAATATAGATACCAACAATGCCTTTCCCTGCATTCCACGCTTTTCCGATTTCATACTTTACCCATTTTCTATTAGAAGTTTCTTGTCCTATTAAAACAATAACACAACTGCGGTTCTTCATATTATCATCGATCCATTGCTGAATTGCTTTATCACCACCTTTCTTCACCGTTTCCCAATCATTTATAGAAATAGGTTCGTTTTGTTCTAGGGCTCCAATATTTCTTATTTGTTGCACTCGAAACACATCATTGTCGTAATGGAAACTGTAAAATATTTGTCTTTTAGCCATGTTTTTTGTATTAAGTAAATTTAGATTTTTTCAATTAGAAGTTTTTGAAGTAAACTCATGTAGCCATAGTCTTTTACTAATCTTTCGTTCTTGAAGTTATCGGGAAGAACTGTATCATAAACAATTCTCGCAGCAGCACCAGTACTTGCTATGGGAAGCAGTAGTGCATCAGGATGAAATTCCCTAAACATTTTAAACTCATCTTCTATCCCTTCCATCCCTCCAATAAATACTGCAGCAGTAAATTTATTTTCCTGAAACATTCGATTGCGCATGTGACGTATACTTTCTGACATCTCACCTAAATTATCTGTAAGAGTCACATTTTGAAATCTATTATTATCTTTTGGGAATAAATGTTCAAAAAATTTGCTTTGGTAGAGAATTACGTGCTCCTGAACATTTAAGTTCATTTTCTCCATTACATAATAAATAATTGGTGTAATGGATGGATGCCCACCCCAAATTAATCGGTGTTTGGGCAGGACAATAGATGCCAATGCGATTACAGCGTCACGAATTGCAACTATATCCGCGCTATCAAAATACTTAGGATTCCTTTCTTTAAAAGGGATACTGGCGGATAGAAAAATATTTTTTAATTCTTTTGCAGCCATATATCAAATTCTTGTTTTTTAATAGTTTTTACGTCTAAATATTTATTTAAATAATTTAAATGTTTTAACCACTTTTCTCTTATTCTTACATCATCATAAACCAAATAAACCTCATCTACTGCAAACTCCTTAATCTCTTTTCTTAATTCCGATGATTGGTAACAATCAATAGATTGTGGTATTCCCACTGAGGGAATGAAAATTCTTCTTTTATTGCCTCCTAATTCTTCAGTTATAAATCTTTCGGGTTGTATATTGACTGTTTTCCCATTTTTACGAGCAGCATTTAGAAATTCAGTAATTAAATTGTCCTGTCTTGAAGCAAGATTTCTCGCCCTCACAGATTCAACTTTTTGGACAATTTCTGTTACTGTTTTATCAACAAACTTTGCAATGTCTTTATTGTCAAAAATATTATCTACAAAATCGTCTTCTTTAAGCTGCCTTGGGAAACAAATCTCTGCCATTCTTTCTAGCTTATGATTAGGCCATATTAGCTGAATTACACCAATCTGTTTTACACTGGCCTCGGCTATCTCTTTTTCGCACCATTCACTTTCCAAAAACTTAGGTGTGTTTAGCAAAACTATTACATCGCAGTCGGTCATTCTATGCCATAGTTCATCCTGAAATGGTTCTCCTTGCTTGATAGAATGTGTATCTAAAAAAACGTCAAAATTGTTTTTTTCAAGTGCTTCGTAAAGCTGTATAGCAATGGAGGTAGATTCATCTCTCTTGTAACTAATAAAAACTTTTCGTGTGTTTCTCAACTTGCCAAATGACTCCAATATGAGATTCACTATCTTTTCCTTCAAGGAATCATGATACTTCAAACCATTTTGATTACTTAATATTTCTGGGATTTCCTTTTTAAAAGAATCGTAGAAAATAGGTAATACTATATTACCATCTTTAAGTAATCTATCTACCCAGTCTACATTTTTATGATCTCCATCAGGACTACCAAAGTACAATACATAAGTTGGCTGATTACCCTTATATTCTGTATCAATATCGGAAGAGTTGATGATTTTATAGAAAGAGGATTGCAAGCTCAGCTCTTGAAGAGCATCATAAAACAGGTTTACAATTTCATCGCTAATCGAGGTTAATGAGCCGAGTAAAACGACCTGATATTTATAATCCATATTTATTGATTTAACCACTGTTTCAATTTGGTTATATACCTTATGCCTTCTTTATTTGCAGGTTTTGACACGTAATATCCACTTTCTATCTTTTGTTTCGATATTACATCAATATTAGTTCCATCCTCATAATCTATACTTGGATATATCTGTAAATACTCATTGCCTTTATATTGAAAATTGTATTCTCCTTTTTCTTTAATTGGTACGATTGCAATATGCTCGATGTATTTATGAGTATCACCTATACCTAATTCCCAATTGCACCAATATGATTCAAATGATTTCCATAATTCCTTTAAGTTCTTCTACATCCTCTAAATCACTATGTTTATGAGAAATGAAAACAGTTGGTTTAGACTCATACTTACCTTTGCTAAAGGTTCTTGTTTCATTTAAGGCTTCGTTTATAATTCCTTTTTCTAAGCGACTAGATTTAAAGTGTCCTCTTTCGAATATCATAATTTCATAGACTTTTATTCAAAATAAGTAATGGATTCTCCAGCCGGCAGGAGGGCGTCGATGGTTCTTTTTGTTCCAGTAGCGATATTTTTTGCTGGTTCCAGTCGTCGCCTAGGTCGGCAGCCAATGCATCTTGTTTTATACCGAGCATTTCACGAAAGTGGTTTTACATTGCGAGTAGGTATTGTCATAAAGCAAACTTACATTATTGGTATCATATTATAAATACCTAATAGTAGGTAATTCTACAGTATTTGATATACACTTCAAACTATTTGTCAGAAACGGATAATTACTTTTATGTTAAGTAGATTTCATTTTTTATTTTGTCCCATAATTTGCATTATGTTAAGTAAATAAACAAAACACCACTCCACACATCCAACTGAATCCCTACCTTTAGCTTTCAGATCAAAAGCTCCTTGATGATGAAATCAATGACCAAACAGTACAGCAATGGTGAGATGACCATTGTCTGGCAAAATGAACTGTGTATCCACTCCACTATTTGCTGGAAAAATGCTACGGGGCTTCCGGAAGTGTTCAATCCCCGGGAGCGGCCCTGGATCAAAGCCGAAGGCGCCAGCACCGAACGCATGATCGAACAGGTGAACAAATGCCCCTCGGGCGCGCTGACGTATTTTATTTTATGAATGAGGCCAAGGCGGAAGCTGCTGCCGAAAAACCCGGCATACAGGTCGAAAGCATTATCGAGGTATCCGCTAACGGGCCTTTGCTGGTCTATGGCAACATCACGATCAAGCACCCGGACGGCAGCGAAACGCATAAGAACAAAGTCACAGCATTGTGTCGCTGTGGTGCTTCGGGCAACAAGCCGTATTGCGACGGCAGTCATACCAAGATCGGTTTTAAAGATTAATTCCCATGAGCGTATTGCCCTTACTGGCTTCGTCGCTGCAACGTCGCGATGAGGAACCGAATATAGCCCTGGCGCAGCAGATAGCACACAACAAAGACAAAACTGCTGTGCAGGAACTGGTACAATTATTGTCCGGCAAGCAAAAAGACCTGCGCCACGACAGTATCAAAGTGTTGTACGAAACCGGTGCCTTGGAACCTGCTCTGCTGGCTCCATACCTCGACAATTTCCTGGACCTGCTGCAGCACAAAGACAACCGCTTGCAATGGGGCGCGATGACCGCTTTGCAAACACTGACAGCGACAGAACCGAAAGCCTTGTACACTGCCTTGCCCCGCATTCTTGAAGCCGCTGAAAGCGGCTCCGTGATCACCAACGACGCCTGTGTGCGCATCCTGGTGCAGCTCTGTATGGAAAAGCCTTACACTGCCGAGGTGTTGCCTTTGCTGAACGAAAAACTGCTGCACAGCCCGGAGAACCAATTGCCCATGTACGCCGAACTGGCCTTGCCTGTGATCGACAAAGTACACAAAGACAGCTTTATCCGCACGCTGAACGGCCGCCTGGCCGACATGGATAAAGAAAGTAAGCGCAAGCGCGTACTGCAGGTATTGAAAAAACTGCAGGCATCCTGATGGCCTTTTATGATCTGCCCAAAGCCGAACGGGAACAGCTGAGCCGCCAGATACAGGCGGATATCCTGCAGGAACTGCAAACCGGTACCGATGTACTGACTTTGACGTATTGCAATGATGAGGATACCTATATCCGCAAAGCGGCTTACCTGGGCATTGGTCGCCTCTTTTTGCGCGAGCAACATATGTCGAAAATAATCATCAACAAATTGGTTGAGCTGGCTGCGCATCCTGGTTTCCGTGTACGGCAAACGGCGATCAATGCGGCTGGAGAAATTGGAAAGACTGACTTCGGTATCGTACAATCGTTCTTCGACAAAAGTTTGTTCGATCCGCACCACTCGCCGCGCAACGCCGTGATCGGCTCCATCAAAAAGATGGGTGAAGTGAATCCGGTGCCGGTACTGGCCTGGGCCAAAACCTACCTGCAGCACCCGGATAAGGAAATCCGCAGGGAGATCTGTCATGGCATTGAACTGCGCGGCCGCAAATACCCGCAGGATATCCTGCCCCTGTTGCAGGAACTGCAATTGGACCGCACAGCCCGTGTGCGCCATACTTTGGTGCATGTGATCGGCCAGATTGCGTATAAAAAAGGCTGCCTGCATATCGTGCTGGATCACTTGCAGCATTGGAACAACAAAGACCTGGTGCGGGACGCATTGGAAGAGATCATTGATGTGCATGAGCGCTACCGCCAGTTTGCGGCGATGACACAAGAAGAAGCCATCGCAGTGATCGACCGTTCCGGCCTACGTTTGTAATATATTCTTTCCGTCATTTAACAATCATTTCATAGCTTACCCTGCGAAAAGTACCCTCAGAAGCCCCTATCTTTGGCGCCATGCGTCAGTGGATTGCTTACTTTATGCTTACGATCTTCTCCTTCCAGGTATTGCCTGTAAAGGAGATCGGCCGCATTTTGTTCAAATCGCTGATCACAGAAGAGATACACGAGGACTATGAGGAGTGTGACGAGCTCAAATTCAAGGAAAGTATGCCGTTCCGGAAGACCCCCTCGTTTTCCTATGAACAGCGCAGGCCTTCTTTTGAACAGAAGCTGGCGCTGTCCTTTCCCTGGTCTTCACTGATTGAGCACCAGCATTTCCCTGGTATTTTCGTACCCCCGCCCAACGCCTGATGAATGAGTACGGCTGCGCTGAAGCATCAGTGTAGCTGCCTGGTACTACCTGTTTACACCACAGGTAGTATGCGCCAATTTTCCTGGTTGTCCCGTTTCCTCAAAACGGCAACTGTGATTTTTATTTCCTCATTCAAATGTATCAATTGAAAACATCACCCTTTTCTTATCTGAAGAACGACCTGATGTCCGGTCTGGTCGTCTTCCTCATTGCAGTACCCTTGTGCCTGGGCATTGCCCTGGCCTCGGGAGCCCCGCTGATTGCGGGTATCAACGCCGGTATTGTCGGCGGTATTGTTGTCGGCCTGTTGAGCAAATCGCAGCTGAGTGTTACCGGTCCGGCTGCAGGTCTGACCGCCATCGTATTGGTCGCCATCCCGGCTCTGGGCGGCTTCCAGCTGTTCCTGTGCGCCGTGATCGTAGCCGGAATTTTCCAGTTTATCCTTGGCCTGCTGAAAGCCGGCAGTATCTCCAATTACTTTCCTTCGAATGTGATCGAAGGGATGCTGGCCGGTATCGGTGTCATTATCATCCTGCGGCAGCTGCCGCATGCCTTTGGCTATGATATAGACAACGACGGTGAATTTTTCTCGGTAGAGACCGGTGGCGAAAACATGTTCGACCTGGCACTGAATCATATCAACTTCCTGCACCCTGGCGCTATTGTAGCGGCCATCGTGTCCATATTGATCCTGATCCTCTGGCAGCGTCCCGCCTTTAAAAAGATACAGTGGTTGCCCGGAGGCCTGATCGCTGTGATCTCCGGTGTGGTGATCAACGAGATCTTTAAAGCCAGCGGCAGCAGCTGGGAGATCGGAAGGGCAAACCTGGTGACGCTCCCTACCCCATCTTCTGTAAGTGAATACTTCGGTCAATATGTGCTGCCCGATGTGAGTGGCTTCTCTAATCCTAAAGTCTGGACAACCGGACTGGTGATTGCGGTGGTAGCCTCTATCGAAAGCCTGCTCTGTATTGAAGCCACAGATAAGCTGGACCCGATGAAGCGCTTTACTTCCGGCAGTAAGGAACTGCTGGCCCAGGGCGTGGGTAACATTGTCAGCGGCCTGATCGGCGGTTTGCCGGTTACTTCCGTGATTGTGCGTTCTTCAGCCAATATCAATGCAGGCGGCCGTACCAAGCTGGCAACTATTTTTCATGGTGTGCTCTTGCTGGTACTGGTGGCCCTGATCCCTATGGTGCTGAACCTGATCCCTTATGCTTCTCTGGCGGGTATACTGATCATTACTGGGTATAAACTCTGTCATCCTCGCATCTTCAAACAGATCTGGAAAGAAGGCGGTTGGGTACAGTTCCTGCCCTTCGTGGTGACAGTGGTCGCTGTAGTGTCCATAGACCTGCTGAAAGGTGTCGGTATCGGCCTGGCCGTAAGCATTTTCTTTATCCTGCGGCAGAATATGCGCAACTCGTACTATTTCCAGCGCAGCTCGTACAAAGAAGGAGAATTGATCAAGATCCAGCTGTCTGAAGAGGTGTCGTTCCTGAACAAGGGCAGCATCAAAAAGACCCTGGATAATCTACCCGAAGGCAGTAATGTGATCATCGACGCGGGCAATACGCAATATATTGATTTTGATGTGCTGCATGTGATCCAGGATTTTGCCGTGGCGCAAGCTGCAGAAAAGGACATTAAAGTGTCGCTGGTCGGTTTCCGGAATATTTATAAATTGCCGACAGTAGACTCTGAGCGGGATATAATTTCCCGCCTGATTGACAAAAAAGACGAACCAAAAAGAAGTTCCGGCAGGGCTTTGAAACTGCTGAATGAACTGATGAAAAAATAAAACTTTATAAAAACAAAACAACTATGCCAAACAGAAATCTGACGCCACATGAGGCGCTGACGAAACTGAAAGAAGGAAACTTTCGCTTTTACAATAACTGGAGCATCAACCAGGACCTGCTGCAGCAGGTAAAAGATACACAACACGGGCAACAGCCTTTTGCCGCTATCCTCAGCTGTATGGACTCCCGTACTTCCGCCGAGCTGATCTTTGACCTGGGTATCGGAGATATTTTCAGTATCCGTATTGCCGGAAACATCATATCCGAAGGCATACTCGGTAGCCTGGAATATGCTACAGCCGCGGCTGGAGCCAAACTGATCGTGATCCTGGGCCATACCAATTGTGGTGCGATCAAAGGCGCCTGCGATGATGTGAAGATGGGTAACCTGACCGGTCTGCTCGCCAAGATCAAGCCGGCCATCGCCCAGGAAACAACGATTACAGAAGACCGTACGAGCAATAACCCTGACTTCGTAAATGCGGTAACCAATCTGAACATCCACCACTCGCTGGATCAGGTGCTGGAAAAAAGCCCGGTGATCGCTGATCTGGTCAAAGAAGGTAAAGTAGGTATTGTTGCCGCTTTGTATGATGTGGGTAAAGGCATTATCACGTTCTACGACGACTATGCCGTAATGCCGCAATTGGCAAAAGAAAATAAAGAATCCATTTCCTAAGGAGATCCGGATACAATAAAAGCGTCCTGTACCATTTGGATACAGGACGCTTTTTGTGATATGTCAGCTTGATTGTCTTAACTCCTTAGAGGTGCAGGTATAACGGATAATGGTTCAATAGTACTTATTTTTCCACCACCAGGCTCTCAGCCTGAACCCCCAGGTCCAGCAGGATAGCTGATAGATCTTTGACGAAGTTTTCCGGGCCACAGAGGTAAAAATACTGGCTGAAATCTTTGATCACGCGGATCAGGTAGTTGCGGTCGATACGGTGATACCCGAAGCCAATGCGGTTCTCATGCGAGAAGAAATTGACCATATTATCCTTCAGCATCATTTTCAGTTCCTGGTACAGGATCACGTCTTCTACCGTACCGGTGGAATAGATCAGCTTGTTGCCCTCTATCTGGTTGGCCTTGAACAGGTGCCGGAAGATGGAGATAAACGGCGTAATGCCCGCCCCGCCTGCCAGGAAAACACCCTGGCCTTTATAATTGATCGCACCGAAAGCATCCTGTATGATGAGCTCAACACCGGCATTGGTTTTACCCAGCTGCCGCGTTACGCCGCCATGGTCATTGTAAATTTTGACCATAAATTCCAGGTATTGCTGCGAAATGAGGTTGGTAAAAGTGAAGGCCCGGAATTGGTCTTTCCATTCGGGCAGGTTGATTGCAACTTCTGTACCCTGACCCGGAACAAAGGTATAACCCGGCGGCTTTTCCACGATAAAGCGTTTCACATCGTTGCTGATGTACTCGGCGTCTAAGATTTTAACGGCGTATTTATTCACAAAGATTGGATTTATAAGCGTATACTATTTGCGTTGCAGGCGCATCACCCCTATGTCTCCCCTGATCAGGTCGATCTCGTTGGGGCCATGAAAGGAAAAGCTCCTGACTTTAGCCAGAGCTTCCATAAACTGTTGCTCCCCTGCCCCGGGACAAAACATTTTGGTACTGCCCATAGGCCCGGAGAAGGCCAGGCTGCTGCCGTCCAGCGTAATGGGGCCGAAAAAACTGTTGCAGCCATTGTTGCCGTTCACTTTTTTGTTGGTCACATCGAAGGTAATACTCGGGATTTTGCCTTTGTACAATGTGGCCATATCACCGCCTTCCAGGTAGCTCAGCGTCCAGGTGCCCTCCAGGGTATTCTGCTGCCGGGCTTCCGTTTTGTTTTTCTTTCTTTTCTTGCACATGGCATGGCTGGTGTCAGGAAGCAGTAAGCCACACAAGCAGGTGAGGATCAGTAATTTTTTCATCGGCACTGATTTATTTGATGCGGACAAACTTATTCCTTTTTAGTCAATTATCTTTGCGGCTTAACGTAAAGTATTGTTTTGGAAACCTCGATCAGTTTAAATAAGTTCATTAGCGACACCGGTTATTGCTCCAGGAGGGAAGCAGACAAGCTGATCGAAACAGGCCGGGTGCTGGTCAATGACGAACCGGCGCAGCTGGGGATGCGTTACCAGGCCGGGGATGTGGTAGAAGTGGACGGTAGTATCATCAAAGCTCCGAAAAAAGACAAGCTGATTTATATCGCGCTGTACAAGCCACCGGGGATCACCACCACTTCGGAGGCCCATATCCCGGGTAATATCGTCGCTTTTGTGAACCATCCCAAGCGTATCTTCCCGATCGGCAGGCTGGATAAGGATTCAGAGGGCCTGATCTTCCTGACCAATGATGGGGATATTGTGAACAAAATCCTGCGTGCCGGCAACAAGCATGAAAAGGAATATATCGTGCGGTTGAACAAGCCTGCGGAACAAGGTTTTGTCGCGCAGATGAGCAGCGGTGTGTCCATACTGGGTACAGTGACCGCACCCTGCAAAGTACAGATGACGGGCAGGCAGACTTTTCGCATTACCCTCACACAGGGA
>DATJDO010000486.1:0-2496 GCA_035497375.1 Chitinophagaceae bacterium
ATTTTCTGTCCATGGTCGTAGCTGCCGAAGATGGCTTCGGAGGGTTCTCCTCTCAACGCAGGTGTGGCCGTATACCAAAGCCCATGAGGCCTGCCCTGGGCATCATTCTGGTTGATTTCTTTACCATCTTTGGTTTGCGCAAAGCAGATGCTGCTACACAGCAGGGACAAGAGAAAGGGTAAGATGCGCATCTTATACTGCAAATGAGCTGCCGCAACCGCAGGTGCTGCTTGCGTTAGGGTTATTGAACGTGAAACCGCGGGCACTCAAACCGTCTTCGAAATTGATGCTGATGCCCAGCAGGTAAATGGCATGAGCCTGTTTCATAATTACGGGGAGGCCGTCGATTTCATAGGTCTCGTCGTCCGCTTCTTTCTGGTCAAAGCCCAGCACATAAGACATGCCGGAACATCCGCCGCCTTTTACACCTACACGCAGGTATTGGCTGGTATCAAATCCATCCTCATGCATCAGTCTTACCAGTTCCTTTACCGCCCCTTCTGTAAATGTTACCGGGGTTGCCGTTGTTGTCGTCATCTTTAATTTGAATTATGATCTACAAATATAAGGCAGTCCGTTGTTTTATGATATTGATAAAAATGAATGCGCCATAAAGCTCCCGCATAAATAACCATCTATTTACCCCCCGGATGGCTTGCTATTGCCAAAAGAAATGTTCATTTTGCAGTTCGTAAACTGTAATATTCTGCAATATGAAAAAAATCTTTATCCTGCTGTTTGCTGCATTTCCCTGCTGTGCATTGGCGCAGAACACTTACCGTTCTTACCTGAAAGACAATGTGACGTACCGGGAGCATGCGCTGGACATTACCCGCATGAAGGTGGAAGTCAGTTTTGACCCGGTAAAAGGCCAGGTGAAGGGTAAAGTGACACACTCCTTTACCGTTTTGCAGCAAAATGTGGATTCTGTCTTTTTTGATGCCCCGGGTATCCGGATCCGTTCGGCAAAACTCAATGGCCGCACACTGCCCTTTACAACAAACGATGCCGGAGTATGGATAAAACCGGCACAGACGCTGCATTGGGACGAAACGGGTGCGGTTGTTTTTGAATATGAGGCCCGGCCACGGAAAGGCATTTACTTCATCGGGTGGAATGCACCCGAAAACAAAGAAAACAACCCTTTTGCCGTACGCAAACAGATCTGGACACAAGGGCAGGGCATCGATAACCGTCACTGGATCCCTATGTACGACGATATGAACGATAAGTTCATCACCGAAACCATTGTGACTTTCGACAAAAACTACGAAGTGCTGTCCAATGGCCTGCTGCAAAGCAAAACAGATAACGGCGATACCTATACCTGGCACTATGCGATGAGCAAACCACATGCAGGCTACCTGCTGATGCTGGGTATCGGAAAATATGGGATCAAAAAAACAAAAAGCGGTAGCGGTGTACCGATGAACCTGTATTATTACCCCGAATATGCAGACCGTGCAGAACCGACCTACCGTTACTCAGAGCGTATGGTGGATTTCCTGGAAAAGGAAACCGGTATGGCCTACCCATGGGAATCTTACTCCCAGATTATGGTGCAGGACTTTATGTACGGTGCGATGGAGAATACAACCGCAACGATATTCGGCGACTTCTTCAATGTAGACCAGCGGGCCTACCGCGACCGCAATTATGTAGGCGTCAACTGCCATGAGCTGACGCACCAGTGGTTTGGCGATTGCATTACCGCACGCGACGGGCGCGACACCTGGCTGCAGGAAAGCTATGCAACGTATTTCCCGAAAATGTTTACCCGAAGCCTGTTGGGCGAGGATGAATATGACTGGCAATGCCGCAGCGAGCAGAATACGGCGCTTGATGCCAGCAAAAAAGACCGCAATCCCATCCGCTATGCACAGGCCGGTACGGCAAGGGTATACCAGAAAGGTTCGGCAGTGATCAGTATGCTCAGCTATGTGCTGGGAGCAGAGCAATGGAAACGTGCGCTGAACTCTTACCTGACCAAACACGCCTACGGCAATGTAGAGACCAATGACCTGCAGCAGGCCATACAAGATAAACTGGGCAAGGACATGAGCTGGTTCTTTGACCAGTGGCTGTACCGGGGCGGGGAGCCTGAGTACACGGTTGCCTATAGCGATGTACTGAAAAATGGCCAGGCCGTCACCGAGATCAGCGTGCAGCAAACGCAGCAGCGCAATGAAGTGGTGGGTTTGTTTAAAATGCCGGTTATTTTAGAAGTGCATTATACCGATGGTTCGCGCGACCGCGTTAAAGAGTGGATCGCAGAAGCGTCAGAGCTGGTGCGGGTGCCGAACAGGGGGCACAAACAAATTGCTTTTGTTTTATTCGACCCGGGTTCGAAAATATTGAAGAGTACGATATTTAAAAAGAGCTACAAGGAACTCTGCCGCCAGGTATTGGGCGCCCCGGAACTGCTGGACCGTTATGATGCCTTGCTGGCTTTAAAGTCTTATCCTGCCGAAAAGAAATCCGGAGTATTACTGCAGG
>DATJDO010000487.1:0-15024 GCA_035497375.1 Chitinophagaceae bacterium
GCCGGAAAGAAAATTATTGCACCTGTTAACTTCTTAAAAAAAAGCGCATGAATATCCAGGAATTAAAAGTGGAAAAATTATCGGTAAAAGACTATGAACAACTCATGGAAGCGATGAGAGCCGCCTACCCGGACTGGCAGGGTGGATTCTGGAGCCTGACCGCCATCAGCAAACTGATCCATCGATTCGGAGAAGGGCAGGTCGTCATCAAGGCAGACGGAGTGGTGGTAGGCTGTGCTTTATCGATCATCGTAGATTTTGACCGCTTCGAAGATGCCCATACGTACCAGGAGGTCACGGGCAACTACACCTTCAACACCCATACGATAAAAGGGGATGTGCTATATGGGATTGAGGTATTCATTCACCCTGACTACAGGGGGCTGCGCCTCGGCAGAAGGTTGTACGAAGCACGCAAAGAGCTGTGTGAGCACCTGAATCTCCGCGCCATTGTATTTGGCGGCCGTATTCCTTTATACCATGAATTTTCCGCGACCATGTCTCCCAGGGAATATATCCGCAAGGTAAAAAGCAAAGAGATTTATGACCCAGTGCTGAGCTTCCAGTTGTCCAATGATTTCCATGTGATGAAAATCCTAAAAGGCTATATGCCCAACGATACGGAAAGCAAGGAGATCGGCGTACTGCTGGAATGGGACAACATTTATTACTCTGCACGTAAAAAACAATCCTACACCCCCACCAGCAACGTACGACTGGGCCTGGTGCAATGGCAAATGAGGCTGTACGGGAATGTACAGGGTTTGTTCGACAATATTGAATTTTTCGTGGATGCCGTATCTGGCTATAAATGCGATTTCGCCCTTTTTCCTGAATTGTTCAATGGCCCACTGCTGGCGCAGTTCAACCATATGAATGAGGCGGATGCGATGAGGGCGCTGGCGCAATTCACACCAGAGATTAAAGACCGTTTTGTACAACTGGCTATTAAATACAATGTAAATATCATTACCGGCAGCATGCCCAGCATTGTAAACGGCAGGCTGTACAATGTCGGGTATCTCTGTCACCGGAACGGCCGCGTGGAGCAATATGAAAAAATCCATGTAACCCCCGACGAGCACAGCTATTGGGGTATGAATGGGGGCAACCAGGTCCGTACTTATGACACCGATGCCGGAAGGATCGGTATCCTGGTCTGCTACGATGTAGAATTTCCCGAGCTGTCACGCATACTCGCGCAGGAGAGAATGCAGATCCTGTTTGTACCTTTTCTGACCGATACGCAGAATGCCTATATGCGGGTACGCCACTGTGCACAGGCCAGAGCTATCGAAAATGAATGCTATGTAGCCATTGCCGGCAGCGTGGGCAATTTGCCGAAGGTGGAAAACCTGGATATACAGTATGCCCAGTCTGCAGTGTTTACACCTTGCGATTTTGCCTTCCCGTCAAACGGGGTCAAAAGTGAGGCTACACCCAACACGGAAATGGTGCTGATCTCGGACCTGGATCTGGGCCTGCTACATGAACTGCATTCACACGGCAGTGTACGCAACCTGAAAGACCGGCGGGAGGATGTCTACCAGTTATCTTATGTATCTGATCCGGGGAAACGGCCGGACGGCTTTGAATAAGCCGGCTTCCCTGCTGCGGTAAGCTATCCCTGCAAGCCGGTGGCAGCGTCCGTGCCAATTGACGTATCTTGCAGGGGAACAAACGATATCTACCGTGGTATTCTTGGAATACCGGGTGCTTTTTAAATGAACCTTTCCCTGACCGATCACCTGCTGAAACCGGTCCATAAATTTATACGGCAGCAACACAGCGGCGGCATTGTACTGTTGATCAGTGTCCTCATTGCCCTGGCATGGGCCAATTCGCCATGGGCTGTTTCTTATCATTCCTTCTGGAAGACAAAGTACGCTGTCGGGTTTGCGGGCCATGTGCTCAATGAGCCGCTACAGGTATGGATCAATGACGGCCTGATGACCCTTTTCTTTTTTGTGGTCGGGCTGGGGCTAAAGCGGGAGTTTATGATTGGTGAACTATCCACTGCAAAAAAGGCAGCACTGCCTATGGTGGCGGCGCTGGGCGGCATGCTGGTTCCCGCGCTGATCTACCTGGCCTTCAATGCAGGCAAAACGTCTGAGACGGGCTGGGGTATCCCGATGGCAACGGATATTGCCTTTGCATTAGGTATATTGTCCCTGGCCGGCAAGCATATTCCCGCCCCGCTAAAAGTATTTCTATCGGCACTGGCCGTAGCAGACGATCTGGGCGCAATACTTGTGATTGCTTTTTTCTATACGACACATATTGCTGCGGTACCACTTATTGCCGCAGGCGTTTTGCTCCTGTTGCTGAGTGCCGCTAATGCAAAAGGTATCCGTCACCCTTCGTTTTACCTGCTGGCCGGCGTTGCCGTCTGGCTTTGCTTCCTGGTATCGGGTGTGCATGCCACCATAGCCGGAGTACTCGTAGCCTTTACTATTCCCTCCAGGACAAAAATCAACGAACTGCAGCCTGGCACCAGAACAGATGCCACAAAGATTGAAAGAGATGTTCCACAGGAAGAAAGCCTGGCCGCTGCGGAACAACAACGGATAGAAAATATAAAAAACACCGCCATCGCAGCAGAAACACCCCTGCAAAAAATCGAACACACGCTGCAGCCCTGGGTCACTTTTATCATTATGCCTTTATTCGCGCTGGCCAATGCGGGTATTACTTTCAGCGCCGGTTTTTTTACGGCTTTAAACAATCCTGTAAGCATAGGGGTGATCCTGGGACTGATCGTCGGCAAATTCTGCGGCATCCTGTTGTTCTCCCGGATCATGGTAAGCAGCAAATGGGCAGACCTGCCTGAAGGAACGCACTGGAATCATCTCGCAGGTGCGGCACTGCTGGCAGGCGTGGGCTTTACGATGTCCCTGTTTGTTACGGAGCTTGCTTTTGATAATGCCCTGATGATCGGCCAGGCAAAAACGGGTATTTTTATTGCTTCTGCCCTGGCCGGACTCACAGGGTCCCTCTTTTTGCGGAAATTACGCATCGCCAAATCCCAGTCATTTTCAAAACAATAAGATTTCAGAACCTTATCGATTGTTCCGGCATCACCATTGCTTAAAACACCTCATCCGGACAGACCTTCGGCATCATCTGCCCGTAGATAAATCAGAGCATACTTTGTTTCCGGGAAATAACCAATACATTTGTCACGGCTTTAGGGGTATTCTGTAAAGAATTGAGACAGTCCCTTTGAACCTGATCCGGTTGACACCGGCGTAGGGAAAAGCAAACAAAACACAGCCTTGTGTTCTGTTCTCTTTTGTTCCAAAGAGTATTCTTTAGCCATTCATTTTTAATCGTGATACAATGGCAAAAAAACTCTGGACCCACATCCAATCCGTACGTCAGGCATCTCCCCTAGTACACAACATTACCAACTTCGTGGTGATGAACAACAGCGCCAATGCTTTACTGGCCGTCGGCGCATCCCCCATTATGGCACATGCCCATGCTGAGGTCGAAGACATGGTTAGCATCTGCGCTTCCCTGGTGATCAATATCGGCACCCTGGACGACTATTTCGTAAAGGCGATACTGTTGGCTGCCAGGAAGGCCCATGAGACGAATAAGCCCTGGGTACTGGACCCAGTCGGAGCAGGCGCAACAGCTTACCGAAGTGAGGTATTGGCGCAACTGCTGGCTTACAGGCCCGGCGCAATCAGAGGAAATGCTTCAGAAATACTGGCACTGGCCCGCATGAACGGAGCCGTCACGAAGGGAGTAGACAGCACGGCAAAGAGCGGAGAGGCGATTGATGCGGCACATTACCTGCAGGAGCAATACGGAAGCGTGGTGTGCATTTCCGGCGAAACAGACATTGTCGTAGACCAGGACAAGCAGTCTTTCCTGCAGAATGGCGATGCTTTAATGACGAAGGTGACAGGCCTGGGTTGTTCGGCCACAGCCGTCACCGGGGCATTCCTCGCGACAATAGAAGATCCGCATGAAGCCGTTACTGCGGCTATGGCTTTGTTTGGTGTCTGCGGGGAACTGGCCATGCGGCAAAGCAGTGGTCCCGGCTCTTTACAAACTGCACTGCTGGATAAGCTGTACAACATAACGGAAGAAGAATTTGTAAGTACTCTGAAAATCAGCAAGCATGCCGGGAAGCGCGTTTCCGTATAAACTATACCTGGTCGTCTCTGCAGCAGCCTGCAGGCATCACTTCCTGACGGTAGTGGAAGAAGCCATCCTGGGTGGTGTGGACATTGTACAGTTAAGAGAAAAGGATTTAAGTACAAAAGACTATTTGTCCCGGGCCTTGCAGATCAAAGTGATTACAGACCGGTACAAAATACCACTCGTGATCAACGACAGCCTGGAAGTGGCACAAAAGGCAAATGCTTTTGGTATCCACGTAGGGAATGAAGACATAGCGCCGACGCAGATCCGTGACAGATGGAAAGAGTGCCCGTTTATTGGCTATTCCATAGAGTACCTGGCGCAACTGCAGCACAAAGAATCCGAAGCTGCGGACTACCTGGGGATCAGCCCGGTCTTCAGCACCCCTACTAAGAGCAATACGGTTACCGAATGGGGGCTTGAAGGCATCGCCCGTATCAGGCAAGGCACCCATAAACCGCTGGTTGCAATCGGCGGCATGAATCTGAGCAATGTGACGGAAGTCATAAAAGCAGGGGCCGACTGCATCGCTGTTGTTTCAGCCATTTGTGCCGCTGATGACCCAAGAAAGGCGGCTTACCGGCTTAAAAATACAATCTTACAATCATGACAACACCCTACAGCTATCCCTCTGTACTGACCATTGCCGGCTTTGACGGGAGTGGTGGTGCAGGCATACAGGCCGACATCAAAACAATCTCTGCTTTGGGCTGCTATGCCACCTCTGTGCTCACGGCATTGCCGGTACAGAACACACAAGGCGTGCGCTCTATCTACCCTATTCCGACCATTACAGTGGCAGAACAGATAGAGACTATTTTTGACGACATCTTCCCGCAGGCCATTAAGATCGGCATGGTCCACACGCCGGAATTGGCAGAAACCATCAGCAGTGCTTTAAAAAGACACCCCGGGGTTCCTGTTGTTTTTGACCCGGTAATGGTGGCTTCGAGCGGCCATAAGCTTATTGAAGAAGAGACCATTTCCGCTATCGTCAGCCAGTTATTCCCTTTGTCAACACTCATTACCCCCAACATGGATGAAGCAGCGCTGCTGGCTGAAATGGACGTAAAAACGCTGGACGACATGTACCGGGCGGGAGCAAAAATACAGGCATTGGGTTGCCGCTCCCTTTTACTGAAAGGCGGCCACCTGGACAGCTCCGTCATCACTTCGCTTTATTTTGATGAGCAGGGAAATGTCACAACGTATACGTTTGAAAAATTCAGCACGCTCAACACACATGGCTCCGGCTGCACTTTATCATCGGCTATTGCCAGCTATATAGCCCGGGGCGAAGCGCTTCCCGAAGCCATAGACCTGGGTCAGCAATATGTACATCAGGCCATCCGTCACGGCGCGGACGTAAGGACCGGCAAAGGCAACGGGCCTTTAAACCATTTTTTTAACCCTGAAAAACTCATCAAAAAATGAATTGGTCTGAACAAACCTGGGAGCAGGCACATCCCATCTATCAACGCATTGTCAGCATGCCCTTTATCCGAGAGCTGATGAACGGTAAGCTGGAAACAGAAAAATTCCGCTTCTATATCAGCCAGGACTCCATCTACCTGGAGCATTTCGGTAAAGCCCTGGCCCTGATCGCCGCAAGGGCAGAACGGGTAGAGGATTCCCTGTCTTTTATTTCCTTTGCACAAAATGCGATCCTTGTGGAGCAGTCGCTACATGAATCCTACTTTAAAGAGTTTGGAGTGGCGGGAAGAGGCATTGCCCAGCCCGCCTGTCACCATTACATTCATTTCCTGAAAAGCACCACTGCATTGGAAACCGTAGCTGTGGGAATGGCCGCCGTATTACCTTGTTTCTGGATTTACAAGGCTGTCGGCGATCATATTATACAACATCAGGCAGGTGGTCCTAATCCATACCAAAAATGGATCGACACCTATGGCGGAGAGGATTTTGCGCAAGCTGTACAGCAGGCCATTATGATCTGCGACAGGGTTGCCGCCACGGTTACGGAAAGAACAAGAACAGAGATGACAGACGCATTTATAACAGCCAGCCGACTGGAGTACGACTTCTGGGATGGCGCCTATCAATTGAAAAAATGGTAAAGGCCGCTTTAGTATAAAAGGTGGATGCTTCCCTTCAGGTATTGGGTTACTCCCCCTTCCTTGTACTGGCATTGATAAAAATACGTACCCAGTTCCATGGCCTGCCCCTGGAATGTGCCGTCCCAGCCTGTTGCAGGATTGCTGCTGTGAAAGACTTCCTGGCCATAGCGGTTGTACACGGAACAGGCATAATCGCTGATCTTCAGGATATCCTGGATCACCGGCCGGAAGAGGTCATTCCTTCCGTCCCCGTTTGGGGTAAAGGCATTGGGAAAACCCATCACCCCTTTACAGCCGCTGACATACACACTATCGTTGCTGCCCCAGCATTCGTTGTAGTGGTTCAGTGCGTAATAGCCGGGCTTCTGTACCTTGATGGTGCTGCCCGTATCTCCTGTACTCCAGAGCAGGCGATACTTTGAATTCGTCTGCAGGCTTGTGGAGATCAATACATTATTGTCGCAAATGTCTTTATTGCCCAGGATGTCCGGTGGCCCTGAGGGACCATATTTCAGGCTGATATGAATGGGCCTGGAACGCACCGTGCCGCATTGGTTGCGGATGGTGCAGGAATAATCACCTTCATTGTTCACGATGACGGACCGCGTCACAGCTCCGGTGCTCCATTCATAATTATAGCCTTCCGGAGCGCTTAACTGTATAGACTGGTTGCTGCAGATCGTTGTATCAGTCCCCAGGCTGAACTGGTCCGGGAGCAGACCCGCACGCACAGTAAAGCTATCCGTCATGCTGCCGCAGGAAGTATTCATCGTGACCCAATATTGCCCCGGCGCAGCAATGCTGGTCGTGCGTGAGGAATCCCCGGTGCTCCAATGGTAATTGTCCCAGCCGGAGACTGCTGACAGTGCGCCTTTTTCACCGGGGCAAAGAAAATCATTGCCGGATATACCAAAAGGGATTTCTGTTACACTAACATCGTCAATACAGTAATGAAAGTCTGATCCCCCGACTTTAGGATCAGCATAATAATTGTCCGGGTCATTGCCATACAGCAGCTTGCCGATCACAAAGTATCGTTCTCCCCCATGTGCCGTATAAACAGCTGTATTTTCCACATATACCGAATCGGCATCGTCAGGAAACATAATGCCGCATGCAGGAGCAGCAATGCTGATCGGAATTTCGTAGCAGTATGCACAGTATTGAAAGTCGGCCAAAGCACGATTTACCGTATCCCGAACGATCAGCTTATCGGCAAAGCCCAGCCCCCAACCATTATACCGGCAGTGCGCCATGAAACGATTTCCGGTGGCCGTATAAAAAGACACCTTGTAGCGATGACCTTTTTGTAAGGGTTCAGACAAAGAGCCTTCTACAAACTCTTTTATATTAACGATACCGTCTAGTTTCCCTTTTGTAAAACCTTTGACCACTACGGGCACTATTTTGGCACAGGCTTTACCGCTTCTTGGCCCCCTGCTGAAGTATGGGTTCGAAGAAAAAAGCGGTATATCCACATAAAAATCCGGGGTGCTCTGGTAATCGCCCAGTAAGGGGTTATACCAATGCTGGACCGTCATAGAGTCAAACGCATACCCAATACCATCAGGGGATTGGTTTTTACAATTGGCTTTGTTATACTCTTCAAAACCGGGATTCAGTACCAGGTTATGTTGTGCCTGAAGACACAAGGGGGTAAAAAAGAGCAGGAAAAGCACATGGATGTAGCTCATGCCTTTCCAACAGCTTTGTGCCGGGAAGAGATACCGTTTCCCGGGCTTTACAAAAGAATCAAACCACGTTTCTTTTACCATTTTTTCCAAGTGTATAAGGTAAATGATTCCAGGCCAGCAACAGCAGCAGGAAAATGACCAGGCAAACTAAAGCAGCACTATTGGTCTGGATGATAAATGCATGTATCGATGCAGCAACGATGATGGAATGCGTGCGCAGCACCGCGAAAGTCAGCAGGAAGGAAAAGACAAGGCAGAATGCAAAAAAAACGGTAAAGCCACCGTACTGATCAAAATTACTGAAGACCAGCAAATGCCAGGCACTCCACAACACGCCGGAAACAATGCTTTTCACAACATAGTTCACTTTGCCCATATGCTCTGTCAGGTAACCCCTCCAGGCATATTCTTCCATAATGTTGTACAGGAAGGCCAGACCGCAAAAGATCAGGGCCCAGAGATGCGGGTTTACGCCATGACGGTTACTGATACCGGCTGTGGTATAGCAAGAGAAAAGGATCAGCGGGAACAACAGGCTCTTGAGCGGAGCACTGCCCCACAAAGTAATCTGTTGCTTTTTCCTGCTGAAACGGTAAAAAAGCAAAGACGCCAGCAGGGTGATGATACCGTGGTTGTAGTTGAATGAAAAAGGAATAGCACTGACCTGCTTCAACAGTAATTGCAGCAGGTTAGGTTGCTTGCGGGCATAGTAGGTCCCGCAGAGGATCACAGTATAAAAGATCAGGATGTTTAACCAGTTGACTCCTTTCAGTTGTTTCAATAAATTCATGTACGTGTTTTCAGGAGCTTTCTACCCGGGCAGGAAAAAAGCAATCAAATGTAACCGCTTTTCTTTTCTGTTGGTAGCAGTTGTAGCGTACCCTTGCTCCCCCAAAATGAAAAAAGTGTACGTCCCACCAGCTTGCAGCCTGACAGATCATAAACTACGACGTTTACAGATCCCATCGGGATGACACGGGTGGAGAAGTACGATTAGTACCCCTGCATGTCTTTTCATTTGCTACTGTCATGCCGCAGGCATCTGTCATCAGCTGCCCGGTTCTTTTTAGCAACAGATCCCTACGGGATGACAGGGGTGCAAGAGAGGGATTCGTACCCGTGCATATCTTTTCATCTGCTATTGTCATGCCGCTGCCTGCATGCGGTAGGCAGATGGGATAGGTTTTCAGCAATAAAAAGCCGCCTCAGCTCCGAAGTGCTGAGACGGCTTTTATATGCCAGGCTGATGGCTTATTGCCATCCGCCGCCTAATGCCCGGTAGATGTTCACCGAAGCATTCAGTTGCTGCATTTTGGTTTCCACCAGTTCAAACTTAGACTCCAGGGCATCCCTTTGTGTCAGCAGCACTTCCATGTAATCTGCGCGTGCCGAGCGGAACAGGCTGTTGGAAATATTGACAGACTCAGACAAGGCCTGCACCTGCTGTGCTTTCAGCTCATAGCTGTTGCCCAGGTTGTTGATCTTCGCCAATTGGTTCACCACCTCTATATATGCATTCAGTATCGTCTGCTCGTAATGATAGACGGCCTGTATCTGTTTAGCATTGGCCGTATAGTAAGCAGCTTTGATCGCATTCCGGTTGATCAGTGGTGCAGCCAGTTGCCCGGCCAGTGAGTACAACAGCGATTCCGGTGTTTTCAGGAAATAACTGGTATTGAAGGCCTGCAAGCCGACACGGGCATCGATGCTCAGGGAAGGGTAAAACCGGGCGCGGGCTACTTTCACATCCAGCTTTGCGGCCGCAAGGTCCAGCTCTGCCTGCCGGATATCCGGACGGTTTTCGAGCAATTGTGCGGGTACACCGCTGGCAACGGCCTGCGGCGTCAGTTCGTTGAAGGCTCCTGCGCTGCGGGTAATGGTCTGCGGGTAGCGGCCGACCAGGTAATTGATCTGATTCTCCGTCTCTGTTATTTTCTGACGGATGCCGTATTGCATGCTTTTCGTTTGCAGCACCTGTGCTTCGAAACGGCGTACAGCCAGCTCCGTTACTTTGGCGGCTTCTTTCTGCAGCTTCACGATCTTCAGCGCGTTCTCCTGTATCTCAATATTCTGGTTGATGATGGCCAGCTGGTTGTCCAGCGCCAGCAGTTCGTAGTAGGAGCGCGCAATCTCGGCCACCAGGTTGGTCACCATAAAGTTTTTACCCTCTACGCCTGACAAGAAGCGGTTGTATGCGGCTTTTTTGGCATTGCGCAGTTTGCGCCATATATCCAGCTCCCAGGAGGCACGTGCAGCCAGGCGGAGGTCGGGAAGCGGCTCCGGCATCTCTTTACCCGGAGCAATCTCAGTCTGGTGTTCCATAGCCCCGATATTGGTATAGCGTGCTGCTTTGTCCACCGCAGCGCCGCCTTCTATACCTACAAAAGGCAGGTATTCTCCCTTCCGGGCCCTGACTTCATTGCGGGCTATCTGTACTTCCTGCAAGGTGATGTTCAGCTCCTGGTTGTTGTGCAGCGCCGTATCGATGAGTGCCGCCAGGTAAGGATCCTGGAAGAAAGTCCTCCAGTTGCTCAGTGCTGCGGCAGCTGTACTGTTCCCGTTTCCGAAGCCGGCCGGAACATTCCTGTTTTCTGTTTTGCTGATCAGCGCCGGGTTTTTACACGCGGACAAGGTGATCAGCAGGCCGGCGATACCCGCCAGCCTGTTGTATCTTCTTTTATTGTGCATGGTCTTCATTGTCTTGTGGGGTTGGAAAAGTATCGATGGCATGAACAAAATCTTCGGTCAGCGAAGCCTCGTCTTCATCCCGGATGAGCTTGCGGCCATGGGCCAGTGAACCGAAGATGTAATACAGGCCTGGCACAACGATCACGCCAAACACAGTACCAAACAGCATGCCACCCATGGCGCAGGTACCGATAGTCCTGTTGCCGATAGCGCCTGCCCCGGTAGCGATCAGCAAAGGGATCAGTCCGGCGATAAAGGCCAGTGAGGTCATCAGGATCGGACGGAAACGCACTTTGGCGCCTTCAATAGCCGCTTCGAGCACTGTTGCTCCTTCACGATGTTTCTGCATTGCAAACTCTACGATCAGTACCGCGTTCTTGCCCAGCAGCCCGACCAGCATCACCATACCCACCTGCGCATAGATGTCGTTGGCCAGGTTCATGACCTTCAGCAAAGCAAAGGCCCCGAAGATACCCGCCGGCAGCGACAGGATCACAGACAGGGGAATCAGGAAGCTCTCATACTGTGCGGCCAATACGAAGTACACAAACACCAGCACGATCAGGAAGATATAGATGGCCTCGTTACCCCGCATGGTCTCGTCTTTAGACAACCCGGACCAGTCGATATCGTATCCGCGGGGCAGTGTTTTCTTTGCTACCTCTTTGATCACTTCAATCGCTTCCCCACTACTGTAGCCTTTGGCCGGTTCGCCACGGATCCCGGCTGTATTGTACATGTTGTACCGGTTGATCTCATTCGCGCCCTGCGATTTTTTAATGCGCATAAAGGCAGAGAAAGGCACCATTTCCCCTTTGTCATTCTTCACGTACAGCTTCAGCAGGTCTGTAGGCAGTTCGCGGTATTCCGGAGCGGCCTGTACAAACACTTTAAAGAAGCGCTGGAATTTCACAAAGCCCAACTCGTAGGTACTGCCGACGAATATAGACAGTGTGTTCATGGCATCACCAATGGAAACGCCTTTCTGCATCGCCAGCTGGTTGTCTACTTCCAGTTCGTACTGGGGGTAGTTGGCGCTGAAGAAAGTAAACAAGCCGGTCAGCTCTTTGCGCTTCTCCAACTCTTTCATAAATTCTTTGTTCACCCTGTCCAGCTCGTTGTAATCGCCGGAGTTGGTTTTGTCCAGCAACTGCAGCGAGAAACCACCCGCGGCACCATAACCGGGCACGGCCGGTGGTTCGAAAAATTCGATGGTAGCACCGGGAAGGGCTTTGGCCCTTTCTTCCAGTTCCTCGATGATCTGGCGTACGGTATGCTTGCGTTCGTTCCAGGGTTTCAGGTTGATCAGGCAGGTACCGGCATTCGATCCGCGGCCCTCGGTCAGTACTTCATAACCCGCTATGGAGGATACCGATTGTACCCCTTCCACTTTACTGACAATCTTCTGCAGCTGGCTGGACAGGTCGTTGGTCCTTTCCAGCGTAGAGCCGGGAGGCGTCTGTATGATGGCATAGACCATACCCTGATCTTCACTTGGAATGAACCCTGAAGGCAAGTTGCGGCTGATGCCGAAGATACCCGCACCAAAGGCCAGCAGGATACCGAAGGTGATCATCCTGCGGTTGACGATGAGGCGCAGCAGGCCCACATACTTGCCGGTAAGTTTTTCAAATCCACGGTTGAAAGCATCCAGGCTACGGTTCAGCCAGGTCTTCTTACGGGGTTTGCCGTGCGTGTTCTTTAAGATCATCGCACACAATACCGGCGTCAGTGTCAATGCCACAAAACCGGAAATGACGATAGAAGTAGCCATTGTGATCGCAAACTGGCGGTAGAAGATCCCCACGGGGCCGCTCATAAAGGTGATGGGAATAAACACAGCCGTCATCAGCAGGGTGATCGCGATCACCGCACCGCTGATCTCGCCGATCACCTTCTTCACCGCATTAAACGGCGACAGGTGCTCTTCCTCCATTTTTGCATGCACGGCCTCGACAACTACGATCGCGTCATCGACCACAATACCGATGGCCAGTACAAGTGCGAAGAGCGTAATCATATTGATCGTCAGCCCGAAGAGCTGCATAAACATAAAGGCCCCGATCAGTGATACCGGTACCGCTATGGTCGGGATCAGCGTAGAACGCCAGTCGCCCAGGAAGATAAACACCACCAGGGCCACCAGCAGGAACGCATCGCGCAGGGTGTGCATTACATTCTCTGTAGATGCATCCAGGAATTTGGAGACATCGTAGCTGATCTCGTAGTCCATACCGGGAGGGAATGATTTTTTCAGCTCCTCGAGTTTGGTCTTTACTTCTTCGATGACCTCGCTGGCATTACTACCGTACGTCTGCTTCAGCACGATGGCCGCAGACGGGTGCCCGTCAATATTGGAATAGATGTCGTAGAACTCACTACCCAGGCTGACGGTAGCAATGTCTTTCAGGCGCAGCATTTCCCCGTTAGGGTTCGCTTTGATGATGACATCTTCGTACTGCTTGGCCTCACTAAAGCGGTCGGAATAGACCAGAACATACTCCAGGGCCTGCGATCGGCTGGCGTCACCACGCCCGATCCGCCCCACGTTACCAATCACACTCTGGTTCGATAGTGCTTTCATGACCTCGTCCGGCGATACATTATACGCGCGCATCCTGTCCGGGTTCAGCCACACACGCATGGCGTAGCCGCGGCTACCCAGGATACGGGCCTGACCGATACCGTTCAGGCGCTGGATCTCGGGGATCATATTCACCCCTGCATAGTTGAACAGGAATTTCATATCGGCATTCTTGTCTTTACTGTACAGGTTCACATACATCAACATGCTCGGCATGATCGGTGTGATGATGACACCCTCTCTTTGTACGAGGTCGGGCAAACGGTTCCTGATCTGCTCTACACGGTTTGAGATCTGTACCAGCGCTTCGTCGGGGTTGGTGCCCAGGTTGAACACCACGGTGATGGCTACTTCCCCCGCACTCGTAGCATCAGAGGTCATATACTTCATGCCCCAGACACCATTGATGGATTGCTCTATCGGAATAATGACCGACTCGGCCAGTGTTTTGGCATTGGCCCCCGGATAAGCGCAGGTGATCATCACCATCGGCGGAGCAATGGAAGGGAACTGCGAGGTCGGCATCGTTTTGATGGCCAGCGTTCCCATAAAGACGATAACCAGCGACAGTATAATCGCCAGTACCGGCCTTTTTATGAATTTAGTAAACATTCGTTTTTTATGTTTTGGAGATGAAGAATTATTCGACCGCTACTTTCAGATTGGCAAACACTTTACGTGGTGCTTCGTAATCGAATTTGATCTTTTCATTGTTTTTCACCTTACGGATACCTTCTATAATCAGGCGGTCGTTTTCGGTCAGGCCGTCTTTGACGATATACAGGTCGGGCATTTCACCCCCGATCGTCACTTCTTTCTGGTGCGCGACATTGTTCTTGTCGACAACGAATACATACTTCTTTTCCAGTACTTCAAAGGTTGCTTTCTGCGGGATCAGGAGTGCATTCTTCACCGGTATCGTCATCTGGATGTTACCGGTCTCGCCATTCCGGAGCAGGCTTCTTTTATTCGGGAAGGTGGCCCGGAACGCGATGTTTCCGTTCTCATTGTTGAAGTCGGCTTCAATGGTTTCGACCACACCCGATGTATCAAAGAGCTGGTTATTGGCCATCAGCAGGTTGACGGTGCTCAGGTTTTCTTTTGCAGCGTTTGTCTTGAAATTCAGGTATTCGGCTTCCGGCACATTGAAGTACACCCACATCAGGCTGTTGTCAGACAAGGTGCTGAGCAACTCACCTTCGTCGACCAGGCTACCCAGTTTGGTCTGGAAGCGGCCGACGATGCCGTCAAAGGGCGCTCTGATTTCTGTGAAATCGCGGTGTACCTGTGCCAGCGCCAGTTCGGCTTTGGCTTTGTTCAGCTTGGCTTTGGACATGGCCAGCTCGTTTGGCGCTACAACATTGCTGTCGGCCAGGCCCTTGGTATTGCGATATTCGATCTCTGCAAAACTGACTTCAGCACCTGCTTTCTGTATTTCTGCATTATACAGGGTTGGCATGATCTGGAACAACAGCTGGCCTTTTTTGACAAACTGGCCTTCGTCTACATAGATCTTTTCCAGGTACCCTCTCTCCTGGGTACGCAGTTCAATATGCCGTATCGAGCTGATCTGGCATACATAATTCTTCACCAGTGTGGTGTCCGTTTTCAGCGGGCTGGTAGCGAGGTACTTGGTTTCTACCTCTTCTTCTTTTTCGGATCTGCAGGCAGTTTGGCACAGCAAAGCTGCAAGCCCGCCCATCAGGAGCATTCTTTTGATCATATTTGAAAGGGATAAAATTTCTGAATAGTTTGTGGGTACAGAAAGGCACAGGCCTCATGGCAGCTCAGGTACGCTGCGGTATTGCCTTATGGCAAAACATCA